>JBKJMY010000318.1:0-3496 GCA_046596115.1 Arenimonas sp. | reverse complement strand
ACTCGAATCCGGCCTGACTGGCTATACCTACCTGCACGAGAGCGTGCACCTGTGACCGCGCAGGAATCCACAGCCGCAGCGCAGGACGCCACGCCGCTGCGGGTTGGATTCGTCGGGCTCGGCGCCATGGGCGCGCCGATGGCCGGACACCTGAAGTCCCGCGGCCTGCTCGTGGCGGTTGCCAACCGCACCCTGGCCAAGGCACAGGCCATCGCCGCCGACCTCGGCGCGCGCGCCGTGGATGGGTTGGCCGGGCTGGCGGATTGCAACCTGGTGATGCTCTGCGTTCCCGCCGATGCCGATGTGCTCGCGGCCGTGCAGTCACTGGCTGGCGTCCTGGCGCCGGGTGCGGTGATCGTGGATCACTCCACGGTGGCGCGACAGACTGCGCTGGATGCGCACGCACTGTTGGCCACGCGCGGGATTGGCTTCCTCGATGCGCCGGTGTCCGGCGGCGTCGAAGGTGCGCGCAACGGCAAGCTGTCGATCATGGTCGGCGGCGAAGCGGACGTGCTCGAGCGCGCGCGTCCGGCGCTGGAGGCCTACGCGCTGCGCATCACCCTGATGGGCCGGCCGGGCAGTGGCCAGGCGACGAAGGCGGTCAACCAGGTGCTGGTGGCCGGTATCGCGCAGGCCGTGTGCGAAGGGCTCGCGCTGGCCGAGAAACTCGGACTGTCTGCTGACCGCCTGGTGCCGACGCTCGCCGCCGGCGCGGCCGGCAACTGGTTCCTCGACAAGCGCGGCGCCACCATGCTGGCCGACAACTTCACACCCGGCTTCAAGTCGGCGCTGTTGCTCAAGGACCTGAAGATCGTGCAGACGATGGCCGCCCAGGCGGGCATTCGCGCGACCGTGATCGAACAATCGCTGGCCGACTACGCCGAACTGGTCGCGCAGGGCTTCGGCGACGAGGACACGTCGGCGCTGTTGCGGCTCAAGCGCGGCGTTTGATCCGCGACGTTCGATCCGCGCCGATTGATCCGCGCCGATTGATCCGCGGCACTTGATCCGCAGCACTTGATCCGCGGCACTTGATCCGCGATGCGATGCGCGACAGCAGGCACGGCACGCGTGCGGCGTGGTCGCCTGGCCATGCAGGCTACTTGGCGCGAATCGCCTGCGCGGTGATGCCGTGGCTGGCCAGCGCCTGCTTGGCCGCCGCCAGTGCGCTTGCGTCGGGATACGGCCCCATGCGCACGCGATGCACCGTGGTGCCGTTGATCTGCGCGGTCTCGACGCGCGCGATTTCGCCGGTCATGGCGATTTTGGCTTTCAAGGCTTCAGCTTCCGAAATGCCACGGAACGCGCCGGCCTGGATCAGATAACGAGGTGCACTGGCAGCGTTGCCGCTGCCATTGCCATTGCCATTGCCGGCCTCGGCAGGTGGTCCGGTTGTCGCTGTTGCGGCGTTGTTGGGTGGCGCGGCCCAGTCGGTCGAGGTCGCCGCCGCACTGCCCGCCGGCGCAGGCGACATCGCCGCCTGGCCCGACCCAGCCCCGGTGGCTGGCGCCAGCGTCGTGCCCGCGGCAGCCGCGCGCGCGGCCGCGGCTGCCGCGGCAATCTTTGCCTGCTGCTCGGCGCGCGCCTGCGCATCGAGCTCGGCATCGGGGATCACCACTTCGCGCCCCGGCAGCAATTCGTAAAAATCGTATTTGACCCGCGGCTTGTCCGGCACCTCGGCGACGCCGTTGTCGTTGTCGGAGTCGTGCACGGACGCGTTCGGATCGGGCCTGGGCAGGTTGCTGGCCGGATGGCCCCAGCGATCCTTGAATTGCAGGTAGCCATAGGCCGCGCCGCCGATCAGCAGGCCGGCCAGCAGCCAGGTCATTCCGGACACGCCACCACTGCGCTTGCCGCTGCGGCGTGCCTGGTTCTTGCCACGCCGTGCCGCCATTACATGGTCTCCGGCGCGGACACGCCCAGCAGCGCCAGGCCGTTGGCCAGCACTGCCTGGGTGGCCTTGCACAGGCCCAGGCGGGCATTGCGGACCTCTTCCTCGGCGCTGAGGATCGGCGAGGAGTTGTAGAAGCCGTGGAACGCCGCCGCGGTTTCTCGCAGGTGGTTGGCGATCACCTGTGGCGCGCGATTGGCTGCGGCTGCCTCGATCATTTCCGGGAACCGCATCAGCTCGACCAGCAAGATGTCCTCGTCATCGGAGGTCAGCCGCTTGCGTGCCGACAGCGCGGCGCTGTCGGTATAGCTCAGGCCCTTGTCCTTGAGCTGGCGGAACAGGCTGCAGATGCGCGCATGCGCGTACTGGATGTAATAGACCGGGTTTTCATTGGACTGGCTCTTGGCAAGCTCCAGGTCAAAGTCCAGGTGCTGGTCGTTGCCGCGCATCACATAGAAGAAGCGCGCCGCATCGGTGCCCACTTCCTCGCGCAGCTCGCGCAGGGTCACGAAGCTGCCCGCACGCGTGGACATCTGCACGCGCTGCTGGCCGCGATACAGGATCGCGAACTGCACCAGCTGAATCTCGATCTTCGCCGGGTCCAGGCCCAGGCCCTGCGCCGCTGCGGTCAGGCGCGCGACGTAGCCGTGGTGGTCGGCGCCGAGCACGTACAGGGCGCGGTCGTAGCCGCGCTCGAATTTCGACAGCAGATAGCCAAGATCCGAAGCAAAGTAGGTGGCCGCGCCATTCTCGCGCACCACCACGCGGTCCTTGTCGTCGCCGAATGCGGTGGCGCGGAACCAGGTGGCGCCATCGTGTTCGAACAGGTGTCCATTGCTGCGCAGCGTATCAATCGCGCGCTGCACCAGGCCGCCGGTACTCAGCGAGCGCTCGGAGAAGAAATTGTCGTGCACCACGCCGAAACCGATCAGGTCGTTGCGGATGTCGGCCAGGCACCAGTTCAGGCCGGCCTCGAACACGATCCGGTAGTCCGCATCACCAAGCAGCTGGCGCGCGCGCGCGATCAGCGCATCAACGTGGGTTTCCTTGTCGCCGCCCTGGCTTTCGTCTGGCGGCAGGCCATCGGTGATCTCGATCGCGTTGTGGCGCAGCCGGTCGCCTTCGCGGGCGCGCAGGCTGCGCGCAATTTCGGACACGTACTCGCCCTTGTAGCCGTTGTCGGGGAAACGCACGTTGATCCCGCCCAGTTCGTGGTAGCGCAACCACACGCTCACCGCCAGGATGTCCATCTGCCGCCCGGCATCGTTGACGTAGTACTCGCGCTGGACGGTGTGGCCGGCGGCTTCAAGCAGGTTGGCCACCGTGGCGCCGTAGGCCGCGCCGCGGCCGTGGCCGACATGCAGCGGGCCATTGGGATTGGCGGAGACAAATTCCACCGTCATCGAATCGCGCGAGCCGGCCTCGGCGCGACCATAGTCGGCGCCCTGTTCGAACACCTTGCGGATGGTCGCCAGCCGGCATGGTTGCGAAATCGTGAAGTTGATGAAGCCCGGCCCGGCGATTTCCACCCTGGAGACGTGCTGGGTTTCTCCGAAGTTGGCGGCCAGCGCCTCGGCCAACTCGCGCGGCTTCAGGCCGGCAGCT
>JBKJMY010000134.1:0-6739 GCA_046596115.1 Arenimonas sp. | reverse complement strand
GCGAGCGCGAGTGCGATGTGAGGTGGGCCAGTGCGCCGGCCGAACTCACGCCGGGCCCGGTCGGTCGTGCTCCTGGCCTTGGCTGCTCGGGTCGCCCTTCGTCCAGGGCAAGCGTCGCCGCATTGCCCAACTGCGGCAATGCATTGGCGCCACGACGCAGCGAGACGCCGACGACCAGGATATCGATCATCAGCAAGTGCAGGATGCGCGAGATCATCGGCAGCTGGTTGGCGGTGTCTTCCACGTGGTCCACGATCAGGGCCACGTCCACCTTGCGCGCCAATGGCGACTGGCTCGCGGTGATGGCAATCACCACGGCGCCGCGCTCATGCGCCTTGTCCACCACCTCGATGAGTTCATCGATGCGGCCACTGCCACTGATGACGATGGCCACCACGCCAGGCCGCAGAAGATCCGCCGCCAGCACCTGCAGTCGCGGCACGGTATAGGCCACCGCCGACACGCCCATGCGCAGCAACTTGAACTGGGCATCATCGGCGACGCTGCCGAAGTGCCCGACCGCGTAGAACTCGACGCGCTCGGCATCCACGACCAGGCGTACCGCCTGGTCGATGGTTTCGCGGTTGAGGTGGTCGCGCACCTGCAGGATCGCCGACGCGGTATTGCCGAGCACCTTGTCGCCGACTTCCAACGCCGAATCGGCGCCGGTCACCTGCGCATGCGTGATCGGCATGGTGCCGCTCAGCCCTGACGCCAGCCGCAGCTTGAAATCCGACAGCCCCTTGCAGCCAAGCGATCGGCAAAAACGGATCACCGTCGGCTGGCTGACTTCCGCAGCTTTCGCCAGCGTCGCAATGGGATCATTCAACGCCGAGCGCGGATGCTTGAGCACCAGGTCGGCGACACGCTGTTCCGCCGGTGACAGGCTTGATCGCGCGCGCTGGATCTGATTCAGGATGGTCGCGGCTTCGGCCGACTCCAGCCCGCCCAACTGGGCGCGCAGGATTTCCGAGGCGCCCATGAAGGTCACGTCTTCGGCCGTGATCACGTAGGTCGGGATCGCCTGCATGTAGTCGCTGAAGCGGCCCTTGTCCTCGAAGCGCGCGCGAAATCCGCTGCGGTCGAAGTGCGCACCCAGCCGCGGCACGATGCCACCACCGATATAGATGCCGCCCAGCGCACCCTGGGTGACGGCGAGATTTGCAGCCGCCGTGCCCAGGATGGCGCAGAACGCCTCGATCACTTCCAGGCACAGCGGATCATGCCCGACCAGCGCGCGGTGCGTGATATCCGGTGCGTGCAGGCCCAGGTCCGGCTTGCCGGTTGCCTCGGCCAGCGCGCGGTAGATCAGTTCAATGCCCGGGCCGGACAACAGGCGCTCAAAGCTCACATGCGGAAGGTATTTCCAGGCGTATTCAAGAATCGCCATTTCGCGCGCATTGCGCGGCGAGAAACTGGCATGTCCACCTTCGGTGCCGAGTGCGATCCAGCCATTTTCGCCATCCGGGATCAGCCCCGACACGCCCAGTCCCGAACCGGCGCCAATTACGCCCATCACGCTGCGTGACGTTGCAATGCCGCCGCCCACCTGTCGCCGCTGATGCGGCAGCAGCCCCGGCAAGGCCATCGCCAACGCGGTGAAATCGTTCACCACCACCAGGTTGTCGAGCTGCAGGCGCTGGCGCATCTCCTCGATCGAGAAATGCCAGTGGTAGTTGGTCATCTGCACCGAATCGCCGGCGACCGGATTGGCGATCGCGACAGCCGCGTCGCGGATACGGCGATTCGGGATGCGCGCGAGATAGGCGGTGACCGCCGCATGGAAGTCTGGATGGTCGGCGCAACGCACCGATACCTTCTGCTCGAATACGCCGGGCGCAACCTCAAGGGCGAAGCGCGCGAAGGTGCCGCCAACGTCGGCGATCAGTCGGGGATGGGCGTAAGCGGTCTGGGGCATCGCAATTCCTCTTGCCCGCGAGTCTACGCGAATGGGTTGGTCGGTCATGGCAGCCGGCTCATGGCAGGGTGATCACCGGGGTGTCGTCCATCACCAGGGGGTCGCGCGCGCCGTCGCCGCCGCCAAAGCGGGAACTGGCCGGCTCGGCCAACAGTTGCCGGAATCCCGCATCGTAATCCCAGGTCGCGGCGTAGACCTTGGCGCCTGACAGGGACGCCGTGCCCAGCACGCCGGGTGAAAAGGTGAAGCTGATCGAGCGTGCCGCCTGGTCCACCGCGATCACTGGCGCGGGCGAGATGGCCGCACCATCGGCATCAGCAGAGGCGCCGGCGGCGGTGAACAGCGCGTTGGTCCATCCGTGCGCGCGCAGGCGCAGGTTCCAGCGCATGCCGGCAGGCACCGTGGCATGTTGCATCGGCATCGCGCTCGCCGCCGCCGCGACGCGTCCGCGCACCTGCACGAACACATTGAACGCGACATGGTCAAAGCCGTTGGGCGGATTCCAGGTCGTGCTGACGGCCGCCATGGTGAACGTCACGCGCAGCGCGCTAGCCGCGCTCTCGATGCGCACATGCCGGATGTCGAGCGTGCGCGTGGGCCAATCGGTGGGGTAGCGATAGTGGCCAGCGGGCCCAGTGTCGTCGCCGGCGGGATCGTCCACCTCCGCGAGCACCGTCCAGGCACGTTCGACGCGAAAGGACTGCGGCTTGGATGCGACCACGCCTGCAACATCGGAGAATGCCACCAGCCGATGTGTCACGGTCGGATCGAACATGCCGCTGGTGTCGACGCGCGCGCGCCAGCGGCCGTCGCGCCCGACGGTGACGCGCTGTGCATGCGCGAGGTTGCCGTCGGCGACCAACGCGATCGCGCGCAGTCCGGTTGCCCGGCCGCTCACGTCGAAGTCACCGTCTTCCACACCGTCGGCGCCGGCGCCAGTCGCGCCGACCGCGCCAGTCGCGCCAACCGCACCAGCCACGCCGACCGCGCCAGTCGCGCCGACCGGATCCAGCGTGATCGTTGGCTGCGCGCGCGGATGCGCGGCGGCGGCCGGGCCCGCGACAGCGACGGTCGCACCCGGCCGTTCCAGCATGAATACCAGTCCACTGCGCGGCGGCAGCCGCAGGGAAAACCGTCCGTCGGCATCCGCCTGGCCCGGGTGGACAACTTCCGGACCATCGGCGGTGAACCATGCCGACCCCAGCTTCGCGCCGGGGATGCCGGTGTCGAGGTTGTCCACCAGCGCGTCGCCGGCCGCAGTGTTGAACAACACCAGCGCAGACTCGCCCTCCCCGTCCATCCGGTACGCCAGAACGCCCGGCCCTGCGGCGGAATCGGCCAGCACGGTCGGCTTGCCGCGCGAGAACACGCGATGCTCGCGGCGCAGCGCGGAGAGCTTGGCGATGGTTCGATACAGCGGCGCTGTGGTGTCGAAATGATCCACGCCGCCCGAATCGCTGCCGCGCGCGAACATCGCCGCGCGCTGCCTGGTGAATCCCTGCTCGGTGCCGTAGTAGATGACCGGGATACCCGGCAGCGTGAACATCAGCAGCAGCGCCTGCTTCAGGCCGATCTGGTCGCCACCAGCCAGGAAGCGGTCCACGTCGTGGTTGTCCAGGAAGCTCGCCATCAGTTCGGGGTGCGCGTACACGCGCGTGGCGTCAGCAATGCGATAGCCCAACTGCGCAGTGGGCGCGCCGCGCGCGAACACCGCATTGATGTCGCCATACAAGGGGAAGTCGAGCATGCCCGGCAACAGCACCGAGCCGTCGGCGCGATGCATCAGCGCATCAATGCGTCGGGCCTGGATGTCCTGGTAGGGCTTGTCGATGGCGAAGCCCTCGCCAAACACATGGAACGCATCGCGCCCGGTCGCGCGCGCGCTGGCCAGGATGCCGGGCGCGGCTGGATCGTCGGAATACAGGAAGTCCTCGAATGCGGAGTTCGGCACATACAAGGCGGTATCAATGCGGAAGGCATCGACGCCGACCTCGCGAATCCAGTCGCCATAGCTCTTGCGCAGCGTGGCGCGCACGCGCGGATTCTCGCTGTTGATGTCGTCCAGCCCCGCCATCTGCCAGCCATGGACCTGCGCCGGATCGCGGAAATCGCGGACATCCGGCGTCCAGTGGTAGGCCGCGGTTGCCAGGTCGCGCGCTTTGCGCGGATCGTTCTGGTCGAACGGCGCCTGGGTCGGCCCGCTGTCGCCAACGCTGTCGGGGACCAGGGTGGCGAATTTCGCCGGGTCGGCGGGATCCCATCCGCCGTCGTAGTACAGGTAATTGGCGGTGTGGTTGAGCACGATGTCCTGCACCAGCACCATGCCCGCGCCGTGCAGGGCGCGGGACAGCGCCTGGTAGTCGGCGAGCGTGCCGACGTGCGGGTCCATCCGCGAGAAGTCCTTGGCCCAGTAGCCGTGGTACCCGCCGTGGTGGGCGCCCGGGTCCCACCAGCGGTTGAGGACCGGCGGCGAGATCCAGACGCCGGTCGCGCCCAGGCCCCGGATGTAATCCAGGCGGCGGATCATCCCGCGCAGGTCGCCGCCGTTGTACTTGGCTGCATCCGAGGGATCGAACTCGCCGGCGTGCTGGTCGTTGTTTGAGCGGTCGCCGTCGTCGAACCGGTCGGTCAGGGCGAAGTACAGGACCTGGTCGCGCCAGTCGGGTGACGCGACGTGCAGCACTGGCTGGCCGAGGTGCCCAGGCGCCGACAGCGCCATCGGGGCCGCTTCTGGGACAGCAGCAAGCGCCGCCGCCGGGACCGCCGCGAGGAGGGCTGCGGGCGGGCAACTCATCAGCATGACAGCCAGCGCGAGCCGGCTCCGCCAGCGCCCGCCGGGGGACGTGCGCCGCGCATCTTGCAGCCTGTTCTGGCTCCCTGGCATACCTCGGCGCATGGTGGGTCGACTCCCACGGACCCGGACGGTCCACGGCCGTAGTTTAACTACAGAAGTGCGCCAGAACACCAGTGCGGTCTGGGCGGGCTCGTCCCCAAGCTAGCAAAAAGGCCTTCACGTGGCCTGCGAACGCTAAAAAAACGGTTTGACAACATATCTAGTTTTAGTACAGCATTCGCCCGAGCGTTCGCTCTAAAGTAGCCGGTTACCGGCACAAGCCGTGCCGGCACGGACGAGAATTATCCAACGGGGAGAGGATTTGTGGGCAAGACCAGCATGACTGCGACAGGCGCGCAGCGCCCGACACTGAAGCACAACCCATTGGCGCTCGCCTGCGCCGCGGCCTTCCTGTTCGCGGGCGCGCCTGCGTTTGCCCAGGACACCCCGGCTCCGGCAACGACAGCCAGCACAGCCCCAGAAGACGCCAAGCTGACGCCGGAGGAGCGCGCGGCCAAGGCGCACGCCGAGCAGGTCAAGAAGCTTGAGAACGTCAAGGTCGTCGGCATCCGCGTCGGCATTGAAAACGCGATCATTACCAAGCAGCAGGCGACCTCGATCGTCGAGTCCGTGTCCGCCGAGGACATCGGCAAGCTGCCCGACTCCTCCATCGCCGAATCCATCGCCCGCCTGCCCGGCTTGACCGCGCAGCGCGAGCGCGGCCGCGCCACCCAGATCAATATCCGCGGCTTCGCCGGTGACTTCGCCGGCACCACGCTCAATGGTCGCGAGCAGGTCACGATGGCCGAGAACCGCGGCGTCGAGTTCGACCAGTACCCTTCCGAGTTGCTGAGCCAGGTGGTTGTGTACAAGACCCCGGATGCGACCTTGGTCGGACAGGGTCTGTCCGGCACCGTGGACCTGAAGACGGTCCGTCCGCTCGACTTCCAAAAGCGCGTCATGTCGGTCAATTTCCGGGGTGACCAGAACGAGAATGGCAACAACAGCGACAAGGTCTTCGGTAACCGCTACAGCTTTGCCTACATCGACCAGTTCAGCGACCGCCGCTTCGGTATCGCGATCGGCTATGCCCACCTGGACAGCCCGAACCCGGGCTTCCAGAACGAGAGCTGGGGCTATGCCGATGGCCCGGCCGGGACCAAGGTCTCCGGCGGCGGCAAGGCCTACCATTTCGACGGCAACAACAAGCGTGACGGCTGGATGGGCACCATCCAGTTCAAGCCCAACGATTTCTACGAAGGCACGGTCGACGTCTTCTATTCCAAGTACAAGAAAACCGAGATCAAGTCGGGCGTGGAATTCGGCACCCAGTGGGGCCAGGGCATCCTGCAGCCCGGGTACACCGTCGAGGGCAGCAATACGATTACCCACAGCACCTGGAAGAATGTGCTGCCGGTCGTGCGCATGGACAGCGACCCGATTAACGATGAGCTGGGCTCGTTCGGCTTCAACAACAAGTTCCACTTCAACGAGAACTGGGACGCATCGTTCGACTACAGCTATTCATTTGCCAATCGCAAGCAGCGCTTCCTGGAAACGTATGCCCAGGTAAAGGCCAACAACGGTACGACGACGCTTGCGTACGACCTGGATCCGAGCGGACAGTTCTACAACATGACCTTCGGCACCGACTTTAACGATCCGTCGCAGCTGGTGTTGCATGATACTTGGGGCCAGTCCGGCTACCTGAAGGACTTCCGCTTCCGCGACAAGTTGCACAGCTTCCGGGGCAGCGTGACCCGACACTTCGACTCCGAGGTGTTCAGCAGTCTTGATTTCGGCCTGAACTATGCCAATCGCAGGAAGACCAAGGCCTCCGACGAGCATTTCCTTTGCATCGCTACTTGCCAGCCCAACGACTCGGCACCTTTCCCGGGCTCTCCGGGCAGCTTCGGCATCGGCGGCATCCCCGGCTTGGCGACCTTCGATGCCAACGCCCTGTACCAGTCCGGCTTCTACAACGAGCC
>JBKJMY010000090.1:0-3255 GCA_046596115.1 Arenimonas sp. | reverse complement strand
ATGCAAACAGTGGGAGCGGCTTCAGCCGCGATGCAATCAGTGGGAGCGGCTTCAGCCGCGATGCAATCGGCGACTGGAATCGCGGCTGAACCCGCTCCCACTGTCTACCGCGACGCAATCGAATCAAACAGCCCGTCGAGTTTCACGTTCATTTCACCCAGCGCACGGGCGATTGCGTGGTCCTGCGAACCGTTGTGTTGCTTGCCGGCGAGAATTTCCGCGGCCAGGTTCAGCGCGGTGAGCACCGCCACCCGATCCAGCGCGGCGGCACGATTGTTGCCGCGCACTTCGCGCATGCGCGCATCCAGGAACTTCGCGGCTGCCATCAGCTTGTCGCGCTCGTCGGGTTCGACACCGACGGTGAACTCGCGATCCAGGACGCGGACGCTGACAGGCTCGCTCACTGGCTGCTCTCAAGCGACTTGAGGCGATGGATCATGGCTTCCACCCGAGAGCGCGCCAGTTCGTTTTTGTTGAGCAATTGCGCGCGCTCGCTGGCCAGTTGTTCGTGGTTGGCACGCAGGCTGCGGTTTTCCTCGGCCAGCCGGCGCACCAGGTCCGACAGCTTGTCAATCCGCTCGCCGAGCAGGCGCACTTGGGACAGGGCATCGTGGGAATCCATGCCAGAACGATAGGCGCGCCGACCCCGGCGGTCAATCGCGAGATATTGTGGGAGCGGCTCTTGTGGGAGCGGCTTCCGCCGCGATCTGCGGGAATCGCGGCTGAAGCCGCTCCCACAGAAGTGGCGTCCGGCTGCCAGTCGCGGATGAAGGCCAGGCAGCGGGCCGAATCCAGCGGCCGCGACAACCAGTGGCCCTGGATCTCGTCGCAGCCGTGTTCGCGCAGGAACTCCAGCTGCTCCTCGGTCTCGACGCCCTCCGCGATCACGTTCAGGCCCAGCGAGTGGCCCATGGTGATGATGGTGGAGGTGATCGCTTCGTCGTCTGGATCCCGGGTCAGGTCGTCGACGAACTCCTTGTCGATCTTCAATGTGTCGATCGGCAGGCGCTTGAGGTAGACCAGCGAGGAATAGCCGGTGCCGAAGTCATCGATGGCAAGGCTCACCCCCACCTGGCGCAACGAGTTCAGCACGGCGGTGGCCTGCTGCGCATTCTGCATCACCACGCTTTCGGTCAACTCCAGTTCGATGCGATTGGCCGGCACGTTATGTGCGCGCAGCGTCGCGTCGAGGAAATCGGCCAGGTTGCCGCGCAACAGCTGCAGCACCGACACGTTGATGCCGACCGAGAGGTCTACCAGCCCCAGCGCCCGCCAAGCCGCAAGCCGGATGCAGGCCTCGCGGATCACCCACTCACCGATCGCCAGGATCAGCCCGCTTTCCTCGGCCAGGGGCACGAACACGGCCGGGCTGATCTCGCCAAGCTCGGGACTGCTCCAGCGCAACAGCGCCTCAACGCCGGTAAGGCTGCCGTCCGCGAGCGACATGCGCGGCTGGTAGACCAGGCTGAACTCGCCGCGATCCATCGCCTTGCGCAGCGACGAGATGATCGACGCGCGGTGTCGCGCCTCGGCATCCATGGCTTCGTTGTAGATCTGGTAGGTATTGCGGCCCTCCGCCTTGGCCTGGTACATGGCGGTGTCGGCGAACTTGAGCAGGTCGGACGGCACCAGCGCATGGTCCGGGTACAGGCTGATGCCAAGCGACGGCGTGATGCTGACGTCGTGCTGATCGTCCAGGTCCAGGGGCGAGGCGAAGGCGAGCAGGATGTCGCGCGCCATCTTCTCGACCACCGACACGCCTTCCACGTCTTCCAGCACCACCGTGAACTCGTCGCCACCCAGGCGCGCCACCGTGTCGGCCGCGCTGACGGTCGCCTGCAACCGCGTTGCTGCGGCCTTGAGCAGGCGATCACCCGCCGCGTGCCCGAGCGAGTCGTTGATGTCCTTGAACCGGTCCAGGTCGAGGAACAACACCGCTACCCGCGTCTCCTGCCGGCGCGCGCGAATGATGGCGCGACCCAGTCGTTCCGACAGCAGGGCGCGATTGGGCAGGCCGGTCAGAGTGTCGTAGTTGGCCAGGTAACGCAGCTCCTGCTCAGCGCGTTTCTTGTCGGTGATGTCGTTGACCACCGCCACGAAATGGCTGCGCATGCCGAGCGAATCGCGCACTTCCGACATTTCGATCCAGCCCAGGAATTCCTCGTCGTCCTTGCGCCGTTGCCACATTTCGCCGGCCCAGTGCCCGGTACGTTCCAGGATGTCGCGCACCCGGCGGTAGAAGTCCGGGCTGTGCTGGCTGGAGTCAAGCATGCTCGAGTTCTGCCCGGTCACTTCCTCTTCGCTGTAACCGGTAATTCGCGAGAACGACGGGTTCACCGAAATAAAGCAAAAATCCAGGTCGATCACCGCTACCGCCTCACTCATGCTGCGCAGCACCTCCAGCGCCACGCGGCGTTCGCGTTCCGCGCGACGGATGGCGGTGATGTCGCGCGCGGTGCCAGCCATGCGCAGCGGGTTGCCCGATTCATCGCGTTCCACCACCTTGCCGCGCGACCGAACCCACACCCAGTTGCCGTTGGCGCCACGAATCCGGTGCTCGGAGTCGAACATATCGGCATGGCCGACGATGTGTTCCTGCAGCAGCTTCTGCACCCGCGGCAGGTCGTCGGGGTGCACGGAGTTGTTGCGCCAGTCATCGGTGCTCATGGTTTCCAGCGACCCCTGGCCAAACAGCTGGTTGGCGCCCAGTCGGTACAGGCTGTTGTCGCGGATGTTCCAGTCCCAGAACTCGTCGCCCGAACCCCACAGCGCCAAATGGAGCCGGGTCTCGCGCTCGCGGATCTGGCCCATCAGCAGGACTTCCTGCTCGCGTCGGCGGCTGACCAGGTGCCAGAACAGCCACGACAGCCCGATGGCCGCAAGCAGCGCCACGATTTGCAGGTAGGGCAGGGTACCTTCAGCCACGCGTGGCTTCCTGAATGACGAAAGGGCAGTGTAGGTAGGTGAAAGTCCCGCGACAAGCCGAACGCAGCGGCTTGCTAGAATGGGGCAAACCCCTGGCCGGCGACCCATGAATTCCATCGAACTGCCCGACTACGCCGAAATCAGCGACCAGATCAGCCGCATGCAGTTGGGCGTGGAAGCGTCCGAGTTGCACGGCTCGCTGTGCGGGTATCTTTCGGGCGGTGCGCCGCCGCCCGAGCGTGGTGATTGGCTAGGCACGGTCATGTCGGAGCCCGAACCGGTCGCGGTGGAGCCCGAAAGTGCGCTGGACCGCATGTTTATCGCCACCGA
>JBKJMY010000068.1:0-2536 GCA_046596115.1 Arenimonas sp. | reverse complement strand
GCCCGACATGTACCCGCCCGGCGAATACGACCTGGCCGGATTCACGGTTGGCGCGGTGGAAAAATCGAAATTGCTCGATGGCGCCTCCGTGAAAGCCGGCGATGTGCTGAGCGGCCTGGCCCCCTCGGGTCCGCATTCCAATGGTTATTCGCTGGTGCGGCGGATCCTTGATCGCGCCGGGCGGCCGCTGGACCTTGATGTCGGCGGCGTCAGCCTGGCCGACGCGCTGATGGCGCCGACCACGATCTACGTCAAGCCCGTGCTCGAGTTGCTCAACGACCAGCCGATCCACGCGATGGCGCACATCACCGGCGGCGGATTGACCGAAAACATCATCCGCGTCATCCCCGCGGGGTTGGGGCTGGATATCCGCACCAGCGCGTGGACTTTGCCGCCGGTGTTCGACTGGCTGATGCGCGAAGGCCAGGTGGCCCCGGCGGAAATGTGGCGCACTTTCAACTGCGGCATCGGCTTCGTGCTGGTGGTGTCGGCCGACGCGCAGTCCGGCGTCGAGGCCGCGTTGGACCGGCGTGGCCTGGCGCACTGGGCGATCGGCGAAGTGGTGCCGGCGACTGGCGACGCACGGGTCGCGATCGCCTGAGCCGCGGATCCGTGCGCATCGCGGTGCTCGCCTCCGGCCGCGGCAGCAACCTGCGCGCATTGCTCGCTGCCGAGCGGGATGGACGACTGGGTGGCGCGCGCGTCGAGGGCGTATTCAGTGATCGTGCCGACGCCGGTGCAGTGGCCTCGGCAGCGGCCGCTGGGCGCACCGCGGTCGCACTGTCACCGCGCGATTTCGCCGATCGCCTGGCCTTCGATACAGCACTGTTCGACCGCGTGCTCGCGATCGAGCCCGATCTCGTCGTATGCGCGGGCTATATGCGCATCCTTTCCGCGGCAGCGATCTGGCGTGCGGCGGGCCGGATCATCAACATCCACCCTTCTCTGCTGCCGAAGTATCCCGGCCTGGATACCTATGCGCGCGCACTGGCCGCCGGTGATAGCGAACACGGCGCCTCCGTGCACCAGGTGGTGCCTGCCGTGGATGCCGGGCCCGTGCTGGCGCGGGCAACGGTGCCGATCCTGCCTGGTGACGATGTGGCGGCGCTGCAAGCGCGCGTGCTGTTGCGTGAACACCCGCTGCTGGTCGCGGTTGTGTGCGCGATCGCTGAAGGCCAGCTGACCCTTGGACCCGCCACACTGGCCTGGTGCGGGAACCCACTGCATGCTGGCCTGTCTCTGACTGGCGACAATCGCCTCGAGGAATCTGCCGCATGAAACGTGTCCTGATCACCGCCGCACTCGCGCTGATGCCCATGATCGCGTTGGCAGTCGCGCCCCCACAACCTTACACGGCGCACTACGAAGTGCGCCGCAACGGCGATCGGCTCGGCACCGCAACGGTGAGCTTCCACAAGCTGTCCAATGGCCGCTACGAGCTGCTCTCGGACACCGTCGGCAGCGAAGGCCTGGCCGCGATCGCCGGCGTCAGCGTGAATGAGCGTTCGGTGCTGCGCTGGGAAGGCCAGCCGGAAACAGTCGCTTACAGCTATCGGCAGAAGATGGCGTGGAAGACCCGCGAGCGTGGCATGCAGGTGGATTCTGCCGCCCATCGCATCGACAGCACCGACAAGGACCGCAGCTATTCGCCGCGCTACGAGCCCGGCGTGCTTGATCGCAACGCCGTGGTCGTGGCCGTGATGAGCGATGTCGCGGCGGGACGCACCGGTGACTTGCACTATCGCATCCCCGACCAAAATGAACTGGGCACCTGGACTTATCGCACCGGTGCTACCGAGCAGGTGAGCACGCCGATGGGCGCGCAGCGCGCAGTCCGCGTCGAGCGCATCCGCGAGTCCGGCGGCGGGCGCAGCACCACGCTGTGGTTGTCGCCGGAGCGGAATTTCGTGCCAATCCGGATGCTGCAGCGCGAGCCGAACGGAGAGACCATTGAAATGCGGATCGTCTCGCTGGATCCGTAAGCCAGGCTAAGCGACAACGCCGGCGTACCAGTCCGGAAGCAGTCCGGGCCGGTGCAATCACGGAATCACGGAATCACGGAATCACGGAGTCGCTGAGTCGCTGAGTTACGCAATCACGCGACGCGCCGAATTTTCGCGCCCAGGCCGCCCAGCTTTTCCTCGATGTTCTCGTAGCCGCGATCGATGTGGTAGATCCGGTCGACCGTGGTTTCGCCTTCGGCAACCAGGCCGGCGAGCACCAGCGATGCCGAGGCGCGCAGGTCGGTGGCCATGATCGGTGCGCCGGTCAGGCGCTCGACCCCGCGGATGATCGCCGTGTTGCCCTCGATCTGGATGTCCGAGCCCAGCCGCTGCAATTCGTTCATGTGCATGAAACGGTTCTCGAATATCGTCTCGCGGATCACGCCGACGCCGTCGGCGATGCAGTTCATCGCGGCGAACTGCGCCTGCATGTCGGTCGGAAACGCGGGATACGGAGCGGTGGTCAGGCTGACCGATTTCGGTCGCCGGCCGCGCATGTCCAGCTCGATGAAATCGTCGCCAACATTGATGTG
>JBKJMY010000346.1:0-5634 GCA_046596115.1 Arenimonas sp. | reverse complement strand
GCTCAAGCGCCTGCGCCAGCCGGCCAAGCCGCCCGACCCGCCGCCGTCGGACAATCCGCTGGGCGAGTGGTACGCGGACATCGACTCCATCGACCGCGAGCCGTTCGTGGTCCTGCTGAACGCGGCCACCGGCGCGGGGCTGGTACTGCCTGGCCGGGCCGCGAACCTGCGCGAGCTGCACAACCTGGCAAGCGAGCAGTTGTTCAAGCTGCTCATGTACTACGGCTTCGATCTCGAGCGCTCACGCGCGGGCGCCGAGTTGCTGGCGTGGCGGGAGCCGCCGACTTACGCGCGCACCCTTGATCGCAGCCTGGTGCAAAGTCTCGTGCACGCCAAGCAGTTCGCCTGGGATCACTTCGCCTACGTCAACCGCTCACTCCCGGACGCCGCGCTGGGTCAGTGGGACAGGCTGTTCAGCCATCCGTCGCTGCCACGGCATCCGCGCATGCGCTCGCACACGGATCTGCCCGCGAGTCTCGTACGTGCGCGGCTGCAGCCCGCGGCGGAAGTGATCGAGCTTGCGACATGGCGGGCGCGGATGCACTGATTGGATGTGCGCTTGAAGTTGGGGATTCAAGTTGAGGATGCGCCGGCGCTCGAATTGTGCGACGCGATCGCATCGAACATGCTGTTGCGCATTGCAAAGCACGCCGGTTCGCGTCCAGAAGACTTCTGGGGCATCGAGGGCGTTCCATCCGTTTTCATTTCAGCTTGACCCTCGCCTTGAACGCGGCAACGGTTTCCACCGATGCGGCCGGCGCATTTGCCAACGACTCGCGGGCACGCTTGACCCAGCGCGGCGATGCGGTGCGGGCGAAGTTGGCCGAGCTGGCACTGACGCAGGCGGACGTCGATGCCGCGGTCGACTGGGCCCGCTTGCGTGTGGCCGAACCCAAGGCCGCTTACCCGAGCAAGCCCGCCGCAAAATCGGGCCAGCGACCCTGCGCAATGCTTGGCAAGCGCGGGTAGTCCAGCCGCTGGTCAGCACTGTCACCGCGCACGAGCTGATACGCGTACTCGCCTATCCAAAGTTCCGGCTCTCGCCCGTGGAACAGCGCGAACTCTTGGCCGACTACCTGCCGTATGCAACGACAGTGACGGTGCCGCAACCGCCGCCACGTGTGCCGCGCTGCCGTGACAGTTTCGACCAATGCTTTCTCGAGCTTGCGCTCGCGGGCAATGCCCACGCCCGGTGAGCGGGGACCAGGATCTGCTGGCTTTCGCCGCGCAGTTTCCCGTACGGGTGATTGACCTGTCGGCGTTCCTGGAGACGCTTGGAGCCTGAGAGTTGGGGACACAGGTCGCGGCTACCGCCCGAGGATGTGCACCGGTTCGGGCGCGTCTGTGCGGAACAAGCTGGTCGGCAACATCGCTGGTGCGATGTACTGGATGTCCTGCGCGGACACCCCGGATGCGGCGAACAGTTCGCGCCAACCTTGGGCACGCTCGACGATCCGGTCGAACTCCTGACGCGCCTGCGTTGCGTCGATTCCGAAGCGGCCGCTTTGGCTCACCAGGTTATAGACGCTCGCCGTGCGCCCGAAGTCTCCCACCGTCAGCGCCAAATCGCGGTGCTCCTGGCTGAGCAGGGGTTTGGGTACCAGGTCATAGGCCGGCGACAGACGCCAACCGCGGGCATCGCGGATCAGCGCATGATTGCGAGGGTGGTCGTCGTTGTTGGTGACGCACGCGTTGAATACCATCCGTCGATAGAGCTCGCGGCAGTCGCCAATCGGATCCAGGGACCACTGGCGCAGCCGGTCTGCCAATAATGGATAGGACCATGCCGCCCTGTCGAGGTAGCTGTCCTCGGCATCGAGCAGCGTGAGCCCGCTGACCAGGCCATGGCGCAGGTAACCCCCGGGTGTGTACTGGCGATCAAAGCGCTGCAGCATCAGGACATCGTCCGGGCCGGGAGTGATAATTTTCCGCTCCGTCACGGCGAGGCCGCACCTGGCAGCCAGCTCGAGAGTTGCGTACTCGACGCGTTGCACGTTGAACGCATCGTCCTTTTCGGGAAACTTGGCCAGCCAAAGTTGGTTGCCATCCTCGATCGTGGCCTTGGGGCGGGCGCCGCCCATGCTGGTGCGCGGGTCCAGATTCTCGAGCGCCAGCGCCGGCACGGGTTTCCCGGCCTGGATGGCCTCGGCTGCGGCGATCAGGTCCGGCAGTTGGTGCGTACGATTGAATTTTGGAGCCGGAATTTTCTTCGTGGCGCTGGTGCTGAAGCTCAGGTAGCCGGCGCCATCCTGGGGACCGTGCAGCAGGTAGTCGATCTCGTGCAGTTGGTCGGGCGCCCGTTGCAGGCGGTGCTCGATGACGCGCCGTCCCCAGGCATCAGGGCCGGCATCGCGAATGGCACCGGGGACACCCCTCAATTTGGTGAACTGTCGCGAGCCAACCTGTAGCGGCAGCTGCAGCGGATCCAGCTCGACCGCGTTCGATCTGCCGAGGTAGGTTCTGCCATATCCGAAGCTGCCGACCACGTAGCCCTCGTCCGAGGTCTCCACGCGCAGCAGGCCCGCGGCCACCGTCTCGAGCGTGCCGGGCAGTTGGATGTGGACGTAGGCGTGACGCTCAGAAGTCATAGTCGTCCTGCGCGGCCGGCTTGCCGCCGCGTCGCGGCCGGCGCATCGCCTCGAGTGCCTTGCCGTGGGTATCGGTGTCCGGATCGGCGACCGCGTCCAGGGTCTTCTCCAAGCCGAGCGCCCACAGCACGGCCAGATAGATGCCGATCGCCGTCCCCGCCTTGCCGGCCTCCATCGCGGCGAGCGTGGTGCGGCTGACGCCGGCCTTTTCCGCCAGGAGGGCAGCGATCCAGTTCCGGCGCAGGCGGGCGAGGCGCAGCCGCTTGCCCAGCTGCGCGGCGCGGGCCAGACTGTCAGCGGGAAATACGAAATTGCCCATAATTCTGATCACTATCGCCTATAACGAAAGTAATTCTGTGCATTTATCGCAAATTTGTCAATTGTTCTCCCCACCTATTGACCACTATTGCACTCATAATCATGGTATCTAACCAGAATTCTGGTCAAGGCATGCCACCGGAACATCAAGCAAACGCGAGGTTCTCCGGCCCATACGCCCGGCATGGATCGCATCCAGCCGCAGTAGCAGATTAGCGGCGAAGCGCTCGGCGGCATCCGGCCGCCCGGCCAGGAACAGCGCCGGCTTGACCACCAGCGGCCCTGCTGTTGTGTCGCCTTCAATCCGTGCCGAGCCACTCCGGCTTGTTGACGCCAAGCCATTGATCTGTGGACTCAAACAATTTTCCAGCTTGATCGATGCTCGCAGCGACCGCTGCCGGCGTTACTTCTTCACCTTCGTAGTCGCCCAGGTTCCGCGTCAGCCAGGTTTCGTCGGGCGGCGGCGAGTAGTTTTCGCGCCGCCGGTACGTCGGCCTGGTGTCGGTGCAGGCGCTGGATCTCCAGCAAGTTCTGCAAGGTCATGCGCGTCACCCTTGACGAAGACGACGGGTTGGCTGGTCACGTTGTGCAGGAAGCCATCGCCTCGACGGCGGCAAGCGCCTCGCGCAGCGCCGCTGCGACGCCGTGACTAATGAAGCGCTAGAAATGGAGACAATTGAGTGAGCATCGAACTGGTGAAATTCGATATTGCCGAGCAACTGTCGGATAGGAAGGCAATCGCTGACTATCTGCAAGCCTGCCTGGACGAAGGTGGCATTCCGCTTTTTCTCAAGGGTATTGGCCACGCTGCCCGGGCCAGCGGCATGAAGGCAATCGCGGACACCGCTGGCGTCACGCGCGCGAGTCTTTACAAGTCACTGAGCGAGAGTGGCACGCCGGCCCTTGCCACAATCGACAACGTCATGAATCAACTTGGGCTGAAGTTTTCGATCACTGCCATCAAGCCGTCGATCAAGGCGGGCAGGACCTATGCGGGTGGCACGGTTTCTGGGCGGAAAGGTTTTCGCGTCTCGGAGCCAGCGTTCATGGATGCGGTGGGAAAACGCGCAGCCAAATCAGCGGCGAAGGGTGTTGCAAAGAAGCAGACGGCGGCTGGGAAGAAGCCATCCCCGGCACCAGCCAAGCGGGCGTAAGCTGTCCTTGCCCTTTCCCCTGATCGGCGTAAAGTAAGGAATCCTTACTTTCCCGGCTGCCTCCGTGCTCGCGAAGCTGACCTCCAAGAACCAGATCACCTTGCCCAAGGCCGCAGTCGAGGCGATTGGGGCGACGGAGTACCTGGAAGTCGAGACACGCGGCGGCGTGATCATCCTGACGCCCGTGCGCATCCAGCGCGGCGATGCAGTGCGGGCGAAGCTGGCCGAGCTGGCGTTGACGCAGGCCGACGTCGACGCCGCCGTCGATTGGGCGCGGTTGCGTGTGGCCGAACCCAAGGCCGGTTACGTGACAAAGCCCACCGCAAAGGCGGTACGCAAACCCGCCAAACGCAAGCCGTGAGCCGCCGCGCCACGCGGCCGCGAATCGCTTCGCGCGTGGTCCTTGACACCAACATCGTGGTGTCAGCCCTCGTGTTCCGGGGCGTTGGGCCATCAACCCTGCGCAAGGCCTGGCAAGCGCGGGCATTCCAGCCACTCGTCAGCACTGTCACTGCACACGAACTGATGCGCGTCCTCGCCTATCCGAAGTTCCGGCTGTCGCCCACGGACCAGCACGAACTGTTGGCCGACTACCTGCCGTATGCAGCCTCAGTGACGGTGCCGGAACCGGCGCCACGTGTCCCCCGCTGCCGTGACAGTTTTGACCAGTGCTTCCTTGAGCTTGCGATCGCGGGGAGCGCCCACGCCCTGGTCAGCGGGGACAACGACCTGCTGGCCCTCGCCGGGCAGTTTCCCGTTCCGGTGATGGGCTTGTCGGCCTTCCTGGAGACGCTTGGGGTCTGAAGGTTGAGTAGAGGCGAAGCAGGCCCTCAGCGCATGACGGTCCCCGACAGGCGCCGATGCAGGTTGCCGGCGAAGCGCTCAGCCGCATCCGGCCGCCCGGCCAGGAACAGCGCCGGCTCGATCACCTCCAGCTCCATCAGCCGGAAGCGCCCGTCCACCATCACCCCATCCACGCGCGCGTACGCGATGTCCGGGTAGCCGAGCGCGGCGGTGGCGCTGAGCACGCGCTGCGCACTGTCGATCATCGCCGGCGTCGGCTCCAGCGCCTCGACGCTGCCGCCATGCTGGGTCTGCACGCGGTAGTCGCCGCGCGCCGGGCGCTTGATGACGGCGTGGCTGTAGCGGCCGTCGAAGAACAGCAGCGACCATTCACCCGCCTCGACGATCTCGGGCACGAAGTCCTGCACGAGATAATCAAGTTCCACGGGTAGCGCCGCCACCGCGGCGGTGAAGTCCGGAGACCCCACCACACCGCGCACCGTATGCCAGGCGCCGCCGCTGACGGTCGGCTTGAGCACGACGTCGCGGCCCGTGAAATCAGCGAGCAGCGCGTGCAGTTCGCGACCCGGCGCGACGCGCAGCGGGATGATGGGCACCCCCTGCGCCTGCAGGTCGAGCAGGTAACGCTTGTCTGCGTTCCAGCGCAGCATCGGCGCGGGATTGATCGTTGGCACCGGCAACCGATCGAGCCACCGGCCGAACTCCGCATAGCGCTGGAAGTAATCCCACGTGGTGCGGATCAGCACCGCATCGAAACGCGACCAGTCGAC
>JBKJMY010000306.1:0-9809 GCA_046596115.1 Arenimonas sp. | reverse complement strand
GCGCTGGCCTCCTTGGCTGCGGTCAATGCGGTCGGCGTCGACCCGCGTACGGTGATGCCGGCGCTCGCGCGTTTCCAGAGCGTCAAGCGACGCATGGAGGTCATCGGCGAAGTCGGTGGCGTGACCATTTACGACGACTTTGCGCACCATCCGACCGCCATTCGCACCACGCTCGAGGGCCTGCGCGCCCGCGTTGGCGATGCGCGCATCGTGGTGGCGATGGAGCCGCGCAGCAATTCGATGCGCCTGGGCGCGCATTCGGAGCAGATCGCACCCTCGCTTGATGGCGCCGACCTGACCGTCTTCCTGCAGCGCCCCGAACTGGCCTGGGACGCGGGCAAGGTCGTCAGCGCGCTGCGCGGCCACGGCGAGGCAGTCGCCAGCGTGGATGCCTTGGTCGCGCGCCTGCGCGAGCTCGTGCATCCCGGCGACCATCTTGTCTTCATGTCCAACGGCGGCTTCGAAGGCGCCCCGCGCCGCACCCTCGCCGCACTGGCCGAGGCAGGTGGGAGCGGCTTGACCAGACCTCCGTCTGTTGACAGCAGCCGCCACTGACCCACCGCGCTATCCTCACCTCCCCACCGGATTGCCCCCATGCCTACCCTGCAAGGCAAAACCCTCTTCATCACCGGCGCCTCCCGCGGCATCGGCCTGGCGATCGCCAAGCGCGCCGCGCGCGACGGCGCAAACATCGTCATCGCGGCGAAATCCGCCGTGCCCAATCCCAAGCTGCCAGGCACCATCCACACCGCCGCGGCGCAAGTCGAGGCTGCGGGTGGCCAGGCGCTGCCAATTGCCTGCGACATCCGCGAGGAAGACCAGGTGCGCGCTGCGGTTGCACAAGCGGTCGAGCGCTTCGGCGGGATCGACATCCTGGTCAACAACGCCAGCGCGATCTGGTTGCGCGGCGCGCTCGACACGCCGATGAAGCGCTTCGACCTGATGCAGCAGGTCAACAGCCGCGGCAGTTTCCTGTGCGCCCAGGCCTGCTTGCCGCACCTGTTCAAGGCCGCCAATCCGCACATCCTCACGCTGGCGCCGCCGCCCAACCTGGATCCGCGCTGGTGGGGGCCGCACACCGGCTACACGCTGGCCAAGATGGGCATGAGTTTCGTCACGCTGGGACTCGCGGCGGAGTTCGGTCCGCAGGGCGTGGCAGTGAATGCGCTATGGCCGCGTACTGTGATCGCCACCGATGCGATCAACATGATTCCCGGCGTCGAGATTGACCGGTGTCGCACACCACAGATTCTCGCCGACGCCGCGCATGTACTGCTCACCGCCACCGTGAAGGACTACAGCGGGCGGTTCCTGATCGACGAAGAGCTGCTGGAGGTCGCCTGCGGCGGAGACTTCTCGCGATACGCCGTGGATCCGACCAAGACGCCGCTGCTCGACCTGTTCCTCGACGACGCCGGCAATGATGGCCGGGCGCTGTCATGAAGTACCTGCATGCCATGGTCCGCGTGCGTGACCTCGAAGCTTCGCTGCGCTTTTTCCGCGATGGGCTGGGCCTGGTCGAGACGCGCCGCCGCGATTATCCGCAGGGCCGCTTTACCCTGCTGTACCTCGCCGCGCCGAAGAACCCCGAGGTGGAAGTCGAGTTGACCTGGAATTACGACGACGAAGATAGCGGCGGCGGCGAGCCGTCGCTGGGGTCGGCCAGGAACTTCGGTCACCTCGCGTTCGCCGTGGACGATATCTACGCCATCTGCACGCATCTGCAATCGATGGGCATCACCATCAATCGCCCACCACGCGATGGCCGCATGGCATTCGTCCGTTCGCCGGACCTCATTTCAATCGAGCTATTGCAGGACGGCGAGGCACTCGCACACGCGGAGCCCTGGCTGTCGATGCCCAACGTCGGCAACTGGTAGCGTCGCGCCGTCACCAATTCGATTACGCCGCTGAGTCAGTCGGGCGTTGCGCGCAGGTGCTGCAGCTCGGCCTCCAACTCGGCGATCCGCGCATCCTTTGCCTTCAAAGCGGCATGCACATCCTCTGCCTCGAAGCGCACGGGGATGTGCTGCGGACAATTCGCGTCCCACGCATGCACCGTGAATAACAAAACCTGTTCCGGACGCGCCTTGTAGCCCTGCGGCATCAACTGCGCCAGCAGTTCGTCGGTGGCCTGGACCATGCGCGCCTCGCCCCAAACCTTGACCCGCCGACGCAGGCGGTAATCGATCAGGAACAGGTGCGCCTTGGCGTTCTCCCGCAGGTTGCCCGTGCTGATGAACTGGCGGTTGCCGGAGAAATCGACGAACCCGAACGTGTGCGCATCCAGGGCGTGCAGGAAGCCGGGCGGGCCGCCGCGATGCTGGATGTAGGGCTGCCCCTGTGCGTTGACCGTCGCCAGGAAAATGCTGCGCTGGGCTTCGGCAAAGGCCTTGAGATCTTCGGTGATCACCGTTTCCCACGAGCCGCCTTCTTCCATCCGTGCATAGGCGCGGCGCGAGCCCTTGTCGGCCTGGATGGCCTTGACCGCCGGGGTGAAGGCGATGTCGCTGGCGAAGTCGGTGTCCATGCGCCTAGAGACCCAGTGCGTCGAGCGAATGGTAGTCGTCGGGACGGCGACCAAGCGGCCACAGCAGGCGCCGATCCGCGTTGTCGATGGCCAAATCATTGATGCTGGCCAGACGCAGCCGCATCAGGCCGTCGGCAGCAAACTCCCAATTCTCGTTGCCATAGCTGCGCCACCACTGCCCGGCTTCGTCGTGCCACTCGTAGGCGAAGCGCACCGCGATGCGGTTGCCGGAATGCGCCCACAGCCCCTTGACCAAGCGGTAGTCCTGTTCGTGTTGCCACTTGCGCGCCAGCAGCGCCTCGATGTTGGCGCGACCCTGGACGAACTCGGCACGATTGCGCCATTGGCAACCCACTGTGTAGGCGAGCGCCACGCGGGCCGGATCGCGGCTGTTCCAGGCATCTTCGGCAAGGCGGACTTTCTGCGTCGCCGTATCCAGGGTGAAGGGGGGCAAGGGTGGACGGCTCATGGTCGTTGTCCTGTGTGAGTGCAGATCGGAAGCCGCGGCAGCTCAACTACTGCAGCCAAACCACTGCAACAAAACCACTGCAACAAAACCGCCGCAGCCAAGCCGCCGCGGCGCGAGTGCGGCGGTGCAAGTGCACCGCCGCCAATGCCAGCAGATCAGGCGGCCTTGCGCGCTTCAACGACCGGGAAGTCGATCTCGGTCTGCGCCACTTCATTGATGTAGTTGGTCCAGGTGTTCAGGGCGACGTGCTGCACGATCTCGATGATCTGCGCGTCGCTGTAACCGGCCAACCGGACTTCGGCGACATCGGCGCTGGCGACGTGGCCGCGCAGCATTGCGACCTTGGCGGCAAAGCGCACCGCCGCATCGGCGTGCGGGTCATTTGACGCGCCGCTACGGTTGGCCGTCATTTCGGCATCGTCGAGCTTGGCGACATGCTTGCCCAGATAGGTGTGCGCCGACAGGCAGTAGTTGCAGCCATTGACCTCGGCAACTGCCAGGGCAATGCGCTCGCGGGTGGCGGCGGACAGGGCGCCCTTGGCCAGCGCGGCATTCATCCCGAGATAGCCCTCGAGCGCGGCCGGGCTGTTGGACACCAGGCGGAACAGGTTGGGCACCGAGCCGAGCAGCTGCTTGACGGCCTGCAGCAGGGGCTGGGAGGCGGTCGGGGCGGCATCGATGGTGGCGGGAATCGGAAGGCGGGACATGAGGTTCTCCAGAAGTTGTGGACCGGTCGGGCCGGTGGGAGAAGACTAAGTTCTTCCGAATTCACGCACTAGACGGTAAATTGGAGAAGTATTCTTCCAATATTCGGGATAACCATGGATCGGTACGATGCGATGCGCGTCTTCAGGGCCGTGGTCGATGCCGGCACGTTTTCTGCGGCGGCACGTGATTTGCGGATGCCGCTGGCCACGGTGAGCCGCAAGGTGTCGGATCTGGAATCGCATCTTGGCGTCCGGCTGCTGCATCGGTCCACGCGCAAACTCGTGCTCACCGATGCCGGCGCCGATTACCTCGGGGCCTGCAAGCGCATCCTCGAGGACATCGAGGATGCCGAGCGCAGCGTCCTGGGTGAATACAGTGCGCCGCGCGGCCACCTGGTGGTGACGGCACCGATCATGTTCGGTCGACTGCATGTGCTCCCGGTTGCCGTCGAATTCCTCAGGGCCTATCCGGACGTCGACTTGCGCATTGCCCTGGGTGATCGCGTGCTCGATCTGCTCGACGAGCACGTCGACCTGGCGCTGCGCATCGGCCGATTGCCGAACAGCGACCTGGTCGCTTCGCATGTCGGCGACACGCGTCCTGTCGTGAGTGCGAGTCCCGTCTACCTTGCCGCGCGCGGCCGGCCGTCACTGCCATCGGATCTCGCGAACCACGACATCGTCACCTTTGATGGACTGACGCGTGCTGACGCGTGGCACTTCCGGCAGGGCGGGGCCGACACCGTGGTGGCGCTGCATTCGCGACTGGCGGTCAACACTGCCGATGCCGCGATCGACGCCGCCATCGGCGGCGCCGGGCTGACGCGAACACTCAGTTACCAGGTGGAACGGCACCTGCGGGAAGGGACGCTGGAGCGCGTACTCGGGACCTTCGAGCAAGCGTCATGGCCTATCCATCTGGTTTACCCGCGCCAGGGTCGTCTGCCGTTAAAAGTTCGCGCGTTCCTGGATTTCGCCGCGCCCAGGCTGCGGGACAGGATCAGCGCCTAGACCAGCGCCTAGGCCAGCGCCTGCTTCCAGTCGGCCAGCAAATCGTCGGGATGCTCAAGACCAACCGATACGCGCAGCAGGTTCTGTGGCGAAAACGGCGTCTTACCTTCGACCGAGGCGCGATGTTCGACCAGCGATTCCGGCCCGCCCAGCGACGTGGCATTTGCAAACAGCGCCAATCGCCCGGCGACAGCAAGTGCAGCCTCGCGACCGCCGCGGATGCGCACGCTGAGCATGCCGCCGAAATCGCGCATCTGCGTCGCGGCGATGGCATGGCCGGGATGCGACGCCAAGCCCGGGTAGTGCACCACTTCGACCGCCGGCTGCGCGGACAGGAACTCGGCCAGCGCGCGCGCATTTCGGCAATGCCAGGCCATGCGCGCCGGCAGCGAGCGCGCCCCGCGCAGCGTCAGCCAGGCGTTGAACGGCGACAGGATGCCGCCGGTCACGTGACGCCGATGCGCCACCGCATCGAAGAACGCATCGCGGCGCGCAAACACCAGCGCACCACCCATGCAGTCGCTGTGGCCGCCGAAGTACTTTGTGGTCGAATGCATTACCACGTCAGCACCGAGCAGCAGCGGTTGCTGCAGGGCAGGCGTGGCGAACGTGTTGTCGCAGGCGAGCAGTGCGCCGGCATCCTTGGCGATGCGCGCCAGTGCGGCGATGTCGGCGACTTTCAACTGTGGGTTGGACGGCGTCTCGGCCCAAATCATCGCGACACCGCCGCGCGCCGCCGCAGCCACGGCATCGAGGTCAGACATGTCCACGTGCTCGGCGTGGACGCCACGCTGCGGCAGGAATTCGGCGGCGAGTACGCGCAGTCCGGTATAGCAGTCGTCCGGAATCAGCAGTCGCGAGCCGGTCGGCAAGCTGTCCAGCAGTACCGACATCGCGGCCATGCCCGAACCCAGCGCGAGCGCCGATTCGCCAGCTTCCAGCGCGGCAAGCATTGCCTCGAGGCGATCCTGGGTCGGGTTGCCTTCGCGCTGGTATTCGTAGCCCGCCACGCGCTCGCCTGCCGGACCATGGCGGAAGGTCGTCGCCAGGTGGATCGGTGGCGTCAGCGCACCCGTTTCGCGATCGGGCTCGCCACCCGCATGCACTGCCAGCGTCTCAAAGCGCATCGTCTACTCCCAGGTTGAACAGCACAGTGCCCGGCCGCATCGCCATCAGCCTGCGGCCGCTTCGCGGAACGCGTCGGCCGCGGCCGCCAGCGTATGGCCAATCTCCGCATCGCCGTGCGCCGAGGACACGAAGCCCGCTTCGTAAGCCGACGGCGCGAAGTACACGCCGCGCTTGAGCATGCCGTGGAAGAAGCGACGGAAGGCGGCGATATCGCAGGAGGTGGCGTCGGTGAAATTGTCCACGTGCTTGTCGGTGAAGAACAGCCCGAACATCGCGCAAGTTCGATTGGTGGTGACCGGCACCCCGGCTTCGCGTGCAGCAGCCTCAAGGCCATCGCAAAGTTCATTGGTGCGCTTCTCGAGCGAGTCATGGAATCCAGGCGCCTGGATCAGTTCCAGCGTCGCCAGCCCCGCCGCCATCGCCACCGGATTGCCGCTGAGCGTGCCGGCCTGGTAGATCGGGCCACTCGGCGCGATCTGCTGCATCAGGTCAGCGCGGCCGCCGTAGGCACCGACCGGCATGCCGCCGCCGATGATCTTGCCGAAGGTGCTCAGGTCGGGCGTGACGCCGTAACGCTGCTGCGCGCCACCCAGGGCAACCCGGAAGCCGGTCATCACCTCGTCGAAGATCAGGATCGCGCCATGCCGCGTGCACAGCTCGCGCAGGTGTTGCAGATAGCCGTCGCGCGGCAGGATGCAATTGGCGTTGCCGACGATAGGCTCGACGATCAGCGCCGCGACTTCCTCGCCTTGTGCCGCGAAGAATGTCGTTGCGGCATCGAAGTCGTTGTAGGGCAGGGTGGACGTCAGGTCGGCAAGCGCCTTGGGCACGCCCGGCGAGTCCGGCACGCCCAGGGTCAACATGCCCGAGCCCGCCTTCACCAGGAAGGAATCGCCGTGGCCGTGGTAACAGCCTTCAAACTTCACGATGCGGTTGCGACCAGTCGCGCCGCGAGCCAGGCGGATGGCCGACAGCGTGGCTTCGGTGCCGGAATTCACCATGCGCACCATCTCGCAGCTCGGCACCAGGCGCGTCAACGTCTCGGCCATCGTCACTTCAAGGGCATTGGGGACGCCGAAGCTCAGGCCATCGCGCATCGTCCGCGCCACCGCCTCCAGCACGGCTGGATGCGCGTGTCCCGCGATCATCGGACCCCAGCTTCCGATGTAATCGACGTAGCGGTTGCCGTCCACGTCGATCAGGTAGGCGCCTTCGGCACGCTTGGCAAAAAACGGTTCGCCGCCGACCGACTTGAACGCACGCACGGGCGAATTGACGCCGCCCGGCATCAGGCGGCGGGCGCGGGCGAACAGCTCATGGCTGTGATCATGTTTCATCGTTGGGGCTCGGCGGGAAGAGGGATGTGAGGGTACGCAGCGCAGCAAGCGAATTGGGCGCATCGAACACGCCGGCGATCACCGCCAGCAGGCTCGCGCCAGCGGCGATGGCAAGTCCGCCATTGTCGGTGCTGATGCCGCCGATCGCCACCGTCGGCAGCCCGAGTGGCCGCGCCGCACCGAACACCGACAGCGGCGCGCGATGGGCCAGGGGCTTGGTGCCGGAGGCAAAACAGGCGCCAAACGCGAGGTAGCTGGCGCCCGCCGCCGCCGCCGTGGCAGCGCGCTGCAGGGAGTCGTAGCACGACGCACCGAGGATGCTGCCCGGACCGAGGGCCGCTCGCGCCTGGGCCAGGTCGCCATCGTCGCCGCCCAGGTGTGCTCCGGCGGCGCCGAGCTCGGCGGCCAGTCGCCAGTCGTCGTTCACGATCAGCGGCGTTCCGGAGTCGATGCACAGCGCGAGCAGTGCGCGCGCCTGGTCCCGCTGCAATGCGGGCGAAGCGGCCTTGTTGCGGTACTGCAGCAAGGCCGGTCGTCCGGGCAACAGGACGGCGACGCGCGCGACCAGGCGGGCGGTATCGTGTTCGTCAGGTGTGACCAGGTAGACGCCGCGGGGCGGCATCGTCGCGTCGGGACGCATGTCGTCGGGCCGTGCGGGATGCGACAATGATAGCTCTCCGATGCTTTGAGCCTGTGATGACTGACGAGGCGCCCTACCGCAGCTGGATGTGCGTGGTTTGCGGTTTCATCTACGACGAAGCCGAAGGCTTGCCTGAAGAGGGCATCGCCGCGGGCACCCGATGGGACGAGATTCCTGACGACTGGTGCTGCCCGGACTGCGGCGTGACCAAGGCCGACTTCGAAATGATGCCGGTCTGAAGCCGCCTTGCGGCCTCAGTTGATCCGGCCGGGCCGCCCGCTCAGTTCCACCAGCAGGCTGCGCACCCGATCTCCATCTTCGGCCTGCGGCGCCAGACGCAGGTAGCGTCCCAAGTCGTCGCGTGCGCCGTTGGCGTATCCAATCTCGCGATAGGCCAGGCCGCGGTCGCGGACTGCATCGGGTGTATCGGGCGAAATCTTCAGCAGGCGGTCGGAGGTGCGCGCGACGCGCTCCCAGTCCCCCTGCTCCAGGTACAGGCCATTGAGGTTGCGCAGCATGCGCACCAGGATCGTGCGGTGCGATGCCGGCGCGAGGATCTCGATCAATTGCCCGTCGTCGGGCGCCCGGCCGCCAAGATGGGGCGAAGCACGCTCCTTGAGTTCTTCTGCGCTCACGGGCCGACCCTTGTTGAAGGGATCCATCACCAGGATGCCGTCGTCCACCGGCAACCGCACCAGGAAGTGCCCGGGGAAGGAAATCCCGTCCAGCGGCAGGCCGACCCGGCGCATCAGCTCGATCTGCACCACGGCCAGCGAGATCGGGATGCCAAGCTTCCGGTCGAACACCTGGTTGAGGTAGCTGTTGCGCGGGTCGTCGTACTGGTGGTCGTTCCCGGCGAACCCGAGTTCTTCGAACAGGAAGCGGTTGATCGTGGTGAGCGTGGATGGAATGTCGCTGCCGGCGGTCAGCTGCGGACGCAGGGCGTCGGCATAGTTGCGCAGCGCCTGCTCGTAGGCGGCGGCGTCGAGGTCGGGATATTCGTCGCGGGCGATCAGCAGCGCGGTTTCGAGAAGGGGAAGTTCATCGTCGCCGCGAGCGGCGAGGGAATTCCAATCCGGCAGCAGGTAACCGGTTGCCATGCAGTGAATGTGGACGCCCCCGCGGCGCAAATCAAGTATTTCCGCAAATAAATTGCTATTTGCGCTCCGCCACGCCGGGGCCGAACTTGATCTCGTCGCCGGGCTTCACGCCCAGGCGCTGCGCGGCGCCGGCATTGAGCTCGAGCACGTACAGCGCCGGCCCCTCACTGGCAAACGGCGGGCAACGATCACCCAGCGAGCACGGCGGCACGTTCTGCGCCACCGACACCAGCTTGCGCGAATGGTCGAAGTAAAAGATGTCCAGGGGAATGTGCGTGTTCTTCATCCAGTAGGCCTGCGGTGCCTCGTAGTCGTGCACGAACACCATGCCGTGGTCGTCGGCCATCTCGTCGCGGAACATCAGCCCGCGCTGGCGCTCGGCTTCTTCGTCGGCGACCTCCACCACGAAGCGATGTCCACCCAGTTCCACCCAGCGGCCGTCGCTCGCGGTGGCGCAGGCAACCGAGAATGCCGACAGCAGGAACAACGAGGCGTGGCGGATGGCGCGCTGCATGGTGGTTCTCCGTGGATTGCCGCGACACTCATGGAAGCCGCAGCGGCTGTCAAGGCCCGCGCCCGGGCGCCCCGGTACCGCCGCTGCCTTGGTCGTGACCCGCATTCCGGCGACCGCCACGAAAACAGCCTATGCAATTTCGATTGCCCCCGCTATAGTGCGCGGCCCCGTGGCATCGGCCGGCTGCCAGCTGAACGAAACTGCGGGGTCTGCGGAAAAACAGGTTGTCCAGGGTGTTGACGTTCCTGGAATCGAACCTATAATGTGCGGCTCAGTCGGGCGAAACGCCCCTCCTTACTTCTGGATTACCGGGAGTAGCTGCACGGATCTTTGACAGTGTGCGCAGGAAATTTGTGCGGGCGTCTGGTGGATG
>JBKJMY010000289.1:0-5877 GCA_046596115.1 Arenimonas sp. | reverse complement strand
TGCGCGAGACGGCCGCGATCCTGTCCGATGCCATCACCATGCTCGACGGCGATCCGCGCCTGGCCGCAGAAGTCCTGCCGGTCACCCACCGCGCCACCGTCTGGCAGTAAACACTGAGCCGGGCCGGTTCCTTTCGGCCCGGTTTGGTTTCGCAAGATGCGGATAGCGGCGCGCACGCCGGGGCACTAGTCTGGTGGCCATGAACGCAAACCCCGCCGTCTCCCCCGATCCGCGCCTCGACCAGGCCCGCCGCCTGCTTGATGCCGATGACTACACGCTCGACGCGTTGGGCTCCGCCGTCGGCCTCAGTCCGAGCCATCTGCAGCGCTGCTTCCGCGCTGCCTTCGGTCTCAGCCCCGCCGAATATCGTGCGCAGCGCAAGCTGGGCGCGTTCAAGCGCGAGTTGCGCGCGCGCCCTGGTGGTGGCGGCACCAGCGATGTCACCCGCGCGGTCTACGAAGCCGGCTACGGTTCCAGCAGCCGCGTTTACGAGGACGGCGCCGCCCGCTTGGGCATGCTGCCGGCTGCCTATCGTCGCGGCGGCGAGGGCCTGCTGATCCGCTGGACCCTGCTGCCCACCGACCTGGGCCTGGCCCTGGTCGCGGCGACCGAACGCGGCCTGTGCTCGATCGCGCTGGGCGACGATGCGCAGGTGCTCGAACGCAGCCTGCGGGAAGAATTCCCGGCGGCGCAATTCACCCGGGTCGATGCGGGCAGCGACGAGTTCCTCGCCCCGCGCGTCCGCCGGGTCGCGCAATTGTTGGCGGGCCGCGTGGCTGTACTTGATGTCGAACTGATCGGCACCGCGTTCCAGCATCGCGTCTGGCAGGCACTGATGCGTATCCCGCCAGGTGAAACGATGAGCTATGCCCAGCTGGCCCAATCGCTCGGCCAGCCGCGTGCGGCGCGTGCGGTCGCCCGCGCTTGCGCGCAGAACCGGGTGGCGGTGGCGGTGCCCTGCCATCGCATCGTGCGCGGGGACGGCTCGCTCGGCGGCTATCGCTGGGGCCTGCCGCGCAAGGCGGCGCTGCTGCAGAAAGAGCAGGTGTCGACGCGATAACTTCCGCGCATCGCCGCGCTGCCGAATCGTGCGTGCACTGCTTGCTGTCATCACCCGGGCCAAGGCGCAGGCCAGCTAGTCCGGGTCCGGACCCTCGGCGCCGAGCAGCTCGGCGATGCGACGGTACATGCGACCGCGCACATGCCACATCACCACGCCGAAGACCGCGCCGCCGAGCAGCCAGATCAGCGCCGACAGGGCGATGAACGCGGGATTGAGGCGCTCACGGTGCACGACGAAGGTCATCAGCGCGAACAGCGGCAAGCCGTAGCTGAGCACGCCGTGCACCAGCACATAGCGGCCCATCCCCTGCGCGCGGATGCGCTCCCAACGCTGGACGGAGGCAGGCTTGGCCATGCGCGCAGTCAAGCCTGGTCCAGCGCGACACCGGACCCGGCAAGCGGGTGCGCGAACAGTGCCATCTAGACCCCCGGACCTTCCAACTGGACCGCCGTGCCGTAGCACAGCACCTCGGTCAGCCCGGCCATCAGCTCGGTGGCGTCATAGCGCATGGCGATGATGCCGTTGGCACCAAGGCCCTGCGCATGCCGGCACATCAGCTGGTAGGTTTCCATGCGCGCCTGCTCGCACAGGTCGGTGTAGATGGTGATGTTGCCGCCGAACAGCGACTGGATGCCGCCGAAGAAATTGCCGACGATCGAGCGCGAGCGCACAGTGATGCCGCGCACGACGCCGAAGCTTCGGGCGATGCGGTATCCCGGAATTTCCAGGGCAGTCGTGACCAGGGCGTTATTCATTTCGGTGCTCCGAGCAGACAGGATGTGCCTGCATTCTCCGTGCGACCGTTCATTGCGTGCAAGTCCCGGCGTCCGGCCTGGTTACTCCGCCGGCGGCAATGCCTTGAGCATGTTCACGCCGGTGACGTTGTAGCCAAGCGAGCGGTACAACGCATGCGCACCGCTGTTGTGGCCGAATACATGCAGTCCGATGCTGGTTGCGCCCAGTGCAGCGACCAGGGGTTCCATCGCCTCGAATGCGGCGCGCGCGTGGCCCTGGCGGCGGTGCGCCGGATCAATCCACAGTTGATAGACGTAAGCGCCTTTGCTGCCGGCGCGATCAAGGATTGCCAGCCAGAGCACGCCGACATCGGTGTCCGCTGACGAATTCCGGACCACGTAAATGTAATGGTCGGGGGTCTCCAGGCCGAGCGGCAGCAGCCGGTCGAAATCGAGCCGCGCCAGTGCCGGCGCATCGGCCGCCAACCATCGCCCCGAGGCGACGCTTTCATCCGCGTAGTCGGCCACAGACAGCGCCAGGAACCACGGGTAGGCATCGGGATGCATTGGCACGAGGACAATTCTGGTTGGAGCACGGTTCGCTTCCAAGCTCATGGTCTGGCCGCCTAACCGCGCAGTGCTTCCGTTACCGGCATCCGCGCGGCGCGAATGGCGGGGAACGCGCCGCCGATGAAGCCGATGAACAAGGCCCACACCAGGCCGCGCACCACCAGCGTCGGCGTGACCGCAAAGTTGAAGGCAATCTGGGTGAAGTTGCCGCCCAGGGTCGACACCGAGTAGCCGTTGAACAGCGCGAAAGCGATGCCGGCACCGAGCATGCCGCCAAGCACCGACAGCGCCATCGCCTCGGCCATCACCGAAGCCACCACCGGCAGGCTGCCGAAGCCGATCGCGCGCAGGGTGCCGATTTCGGCGGTGCGGGCGGACACCGCCGAATACATTGTATTCAAGGCTCCGAACAACGCACCGATCGCCATGATGATCGTCACCAGCGTGGTGACGATGCCGATGGTCCTGGTGGTGCCCGCCGATTGCGCGCCGAAGAAATCCTTCTCGGTCTGCACGTCTACGTTGAGCTGTTTGTTCTCGGTCAGCCGCGTCTTGAGCGAATCGAAGGCATCGCGCGAGGTCAGCTTCACCAGCACCGAAGACACACCGCTGCGGCCGAAGGCATTCTGCGCCGTTTCAAGATCGGTCCACAGCTCGGAATCGTGCGCATCGCCGGAGTGGAAGCGGCCAACGATCGTCCAGTAGCTGCCGCGGAACTTCAACTTGTCGCCGACGTCCAGGCCGGCGAACTGGTTGTAGGCGCCGTCGCCGACGATGACTTCCTGCAGGCCCTGGCGGAAGCGCCGGCCGGCCACCAGCTTCACCTCGGGCCGCAGCGTGAATCCATTCGGCTCGACGCCACGCAAGGTCACGTTGGCGCCGCTGGTGTCGCCCTTGCGCGGCACTTCGGTAATCACGATCAGTTCGCCCGAGGCCGCCGGCAGGTCATCGGCACCACGCGCGATCGCCTGGTCCTGCTTCACCAGCGTGGACGAGGCGCGGTCGAGGAAACTGGCCAGCTCGCCGTTGGAGCCGCCGCGCAGGATGATCGCGCGGTCCGGGTCACCGGTTGCGGTGAGCGTCTTGTCCAGGCCCGCCGACATCGACAGCATCGCCACCAGCACGCCGACCACCCCGCCGATGCCGATCACGATCACCAGTGACGCGCCCAGCCGCTGCGGGATGCTGCGCAGGTTCATCAGCACGATTTCGCGCACCTGAGTCAGGCTGCTCATGCTCAGCGCCCCGCCAATGCATCGACGATGCGCAATCGCATCGCCCGCAATGCCGGCGGCAATCCCACCGCCGCAGCGAGGAACAGCACCGCAACACCCGCGAACGCCCACACCCCGGCACTGGTGCGCACCGGGAATTCCGGCGGCAACAGCAGCGGCGGCAAGATGGTCGCCAGGATCATGCCCGCCAGCGCGCCGAGGAAACTGAGCAGCAACGACTCCGCCAACACCAGGCCGAGCACGGTGCGATCGGTGAACCCCAGGCACTTGAGCACGGCCAGTTCCGGGATCCGCTCGCGCACCGACTGGCTCATGGTGTAACCGGTCAGGATCAGGATGGTGAAAAACACCGCGCCGGAAATCGCATTGAGGATGAAGCCGATGTTGCCGATCTGCTTGAGGAAGCCAAGCTGGAATTGCTGCTCACTTTGGGTCTTGGTTTCATCGGCGGAGTTTTCGAACTTGGCGTCGATCGCCGCGGCGATCTTTTCCGACTGCAGGGGATCGTTCACCCGCACCACCCACACTCCGGCCAGGCCGCGCGCGCCGGCCACGCGCGCCTCATCGAACATCGCGTAGTTGAGGTACATCAGGTTGGCGCGCTTGGACCACTCCGCATCGCGCCCGTCGAAGATGCCGACCAGGCGCCACTGCCAGACCCGGGTGCCATCGGTCTTGGTCCAGATGAAGGAATTGAGCGGGATCATGTCGCCGACCTTCCAGCCGTACTTGTCGGCCAGCAGCTTGCCGGCGATGGCGCCATCCTGGGTGGAGATGAAGGCGCGCCGCTGCGAATCGGGCAGCACCCATTCCGGATAGGTGTCGAACAGGCGCTGCGGATTGACCGCGAACTGCGGGAAGAAGCCGGTGTTGTCCTGGTAGGTCCCGCCAAAGAACTGCGAGTGCGAGACGTACTGCACGCCCGGTACCGCAGCAACCTGCTCAAGCTGGCGCATCGGCAGCGGCTGGGTGAAGGACGTTTTCGCCTGTGTGATCAGCCGGCTCGCACCGAGGAAGTCTGCGCCGCCCGACATCACGGAGTTCACCGCTTGCAGCAGGCCGATCAGCAGGAAGGCAGTTGCCAGCGAAATCAGGGTGAACGCCGTGCGTGTCTTCTTGCGCAGCAGGGCGCCGGAAATCAGCGGCAGGTATTTCGCCAACATCTCAATGCGCGCCTGGTTCGTCGACCAGCGTGCCCTTGTCCAGGTGCACGGTGTGCTTGGCGTACTTTGCCGCCTGCGGATCGTGCGTGACCATGACGATGGTCTTGCCGAAGTCCTGGTTGAGCTTTTGCAGCAAGGTCAGCACTTCATCGGCGGTGGTGCGGTCGAGGTCGCCGGTCGGTTCATCGCAGATGAGGATGCGCGGGTCGGACACCAGCGCACGCGCAATCGCGACGCGCTGCTGCTGGCCACCGGACAGCTCATTGGGCTTGTGCGTGGCGCGGTCGCTCAGGCCAACCAACTCGAGTGCAACGCTCGCGCGATGCGCCCGTTCACGCGAAGACAGGTCGGTCAGCAGCAGCGGCAGCTCCACATTTTTCTGCGCCGACAGCACCGGCATCAGGTTGTAACTCTGGAATATGAAACCCACCGTCGCCGCCCGCCAGGCCGCCAGCTCGTCGCTGGAGTGTTCCTCGATGCGATCGCCATCAATCATCAGCACGCCACCAGACGGCGAGTCGAGGCCACCGATCAGATTCAGCAAGGTGGTCTTGCCGGAGCCCGACGGACCCATCAGCGCGACGAAGTCGCCTTCGGGGATGTCGAGGTTGATGCCGTGCAGGACTTCGACCACTTGCTTGCCGCGCACATAGGCCTTGGTCAGTCCCTGGATTTCCACCAGCGGGCGAAGACCGTCGGCCGCGCGCAGGCTGCTTGCGGTGGTCATGGCTCAGCCCTTCTTGATCTTGACGCGTGCGCCATCGCGCAATTTCTCGGACGGGGAGAGGATGACTGTCTCGCCGCCCTTGAGTCCCTTGGTCACGAGTTGATCCACGTCGCGCACTTCGCCCAAGGTGACGTCGATCTTCTGCGTCTTGCCGTCGACCACGACAAAGACCGTACCTTTGCCAGGTGTGCTCGTTGCACCGGCGCTCGTGTCGGTCGCGCTCTTGTTACTCGCGCTGCTATCAGTCGCGCTGCGGTCAGTCGCGCTTTTGTCAGTCGTGGCGGACACGGCACGCGTCGGCACCCAGACGCCGGTCGGCTTGGGCGCGCCGGGCTTCACCGCTTCCAGGAAGCTCACCCGCACGCCCATGTCGGGCACGATGCGC
>JBKJMY010000243.1:0-5812 GCA_046596115.1 Arenimonas sp. | reverse complement strand
CATCGACCGCGCGCTGCACCAGTTCCTTGTTGATGTCGGTGACGAAGACCTTTGCGCCGCGCTCGCGCAGCAACTTGACGAATTCCATGCCGACATGGCCAACGCCCTGCACTGCGTAGGCGTACTTGCCGACGTCTTCGTTGCCGAACTTCACCTGCAGCGCGGCCATCAGGCCCTGCAAGGTGCCGTAGGCGGTGAACGGCGACGGATCACCTGAACCACCATGCACCTGGTGCACGCCGGTGACGAATTCGGTTTCGCGGAACACGTATTCCATGTCGTTGACATCGATGCCAACGTCGTCGGCGGTGATGTAGCGGCCGTTCAGCGAATTGACGAAGCGGCCGAAGCTGCGGAACAGCGCTTCGCTTTTGTCCGTTGCCGGGTCACCAATGATGACGCCCTTGCCGCCACCCAGGTTCAGGCCGGACACCGCGGCTTTGTAGGTCATGCCGCGGCTCAGGCGCAGCACATCGTTGAGCGCGTCCTGCTCGGTCGCGTAGGGCCACATGCGCAGGCCGCCGAGGGCCGGGCCGAGGACCGAGTTGTGGATGGCGATGATCGCCTTGAGGCCGGCGTCTTTGTTATGGCAGAAGATGACTTCTTCGTGACCGGTCTGGGCGAGGGTTTCAAAAATCATGTGGTACTCCGGGGCCGATGCGCGGCGGGAGGCCGGGTCCGAGGACCACCGGCTGACCCGAGTCGTCTCTAAGCCTATGAAATGGAAGGAAATGGTGGTGTCGCCATGTCCGGCAGCGGCCCGGTGGCGCGCGGTATTGTAAAGCAAACGCTCTAACCGGCACGACCGACCATTGGCACGGACTTTCCTGAATGCGCGTGTCCTGTTTTGCGGCGCGTCGCCGTTGTCCTGATTGCCTGGTCGCTTTGTCTCTCCCCGGAAAGCGACGGCACAAACCCCTGAGCAGGGATTGGGCGGCCGCACTGCGGCCGCCTTTTTTTTGCGCCTTCACGCTGCCTGCATCGGCTCGCGGCCAGGCTTATGCTCAGGGTCGAGCCCGCGCTCCGCGCCGGCACGTCAAGGGGAAAGCAAATGCAGTTCCAAAAAGCGACCGTGCTGATGTTGGCCATGTCCTGCGCCTGTGCACAGGCCGCCCAGCCGGAAGCCTCGCCAGCCAAGCCACCGATGCCTGCGACAAGCGCGACACCTGCAGCATCTGCGACACCTGCAGTCCCTGTATCCAGCGAGCCGCCAATCCGCAAGCTCGATGGCCACCTGGTGGACCTGAAGGGTCGCGGCATCTATACCTACGACGGCGACAAGACGCTCGGCGTCAGCAGTTGCACCACCCAGTGCCGATTGTTGTGGCCGCCGATCAGTGCCGATGCGGGCGACCAGCCCAAGGGTCCGTTCACGATCGCCGTGCGCCCCGATGGCACCAAGCAATGGGCCTTGCGTGGCCGTCCGCTGTACCGATGGACATCGGACAAAAAGTACGGCGATGCCGGCGGTGATGGCGTTGCCGGCGTCTGGCGCCTGGTCAAGGTCTCGCCACCCAAGTCTGCAGCCGGCGCTGCGCCAGGCACGGCGGCCGCCGGTGACGGTGCGGGCAAGCCCTCTGCACCTGTTGCCGGTGACGGTGCGGGCAAGCCATCGGCACCTCCCACCGGCAAACCTGCCGGCACTTGATCCTTCACGCACGCAAACGGATTTCCATGTCGCCATTTCCCGCGCCTTTGTTCCGTCGCAGCCTGCTCGCCGTTGCACTGGCCAGCGCCTGCTCGCCGGCCTTCGCTGATGATGGTCAGGCCGCCGCTCCCAGCACCGGCGGTAAATTGCTGCTGACCGGCGGGGTGACCCAACTGGAGGGCGCGGGTGGGGGCGGGCTGACGCCTTGGGCGCTGATCGGCGGCTATGGCACAAACGGGCAGTGGGGCGCGAGCGCGTTCTACACCCACGTCAACGTGGGCGACTACCATCTTGATGATGTCGGCGCGCTGGTGTCCTGGAATGACCGAATCGAATTTTCGGTCGCGCAGCAGCGCTTCAATACTGAAGCCGTGGGCGCGGCGCTCGGGCTCGGCCAGGGATTCACATTCAAGCAGGACATCATCGGGGTGAAGGTGCGCATCGCCGGCGAGGCGGTGCTGGACGCTGACCGCGCAATGCCGCAGATCGCGGTCGGCCTGCAGTACAAGAAGAACGACCAGGGCGCGCTGCTCGGCGCGATCGGCGCCAAGGACGACAGAGGCCTGGATGTCTATGTATCGGCGACCAAGCTATTCCTGGCCCAGGGCATCCTGCTCAACGGCACGCTGCGCTTCACCAAGGCCAACCAGATCGGCCTCCTGGGCTTCGGCGGCGATCTGCACAACAGCTATAAGCCGCAGTTCGAGGTATCGGCGGCGTACCTGCTGACCCGCAAGCTGGCCCTCGGCGCGGAGTACCGGACCAAGCCGAACAACCTGGGCATCGCCCGCGAAGATAACTGGTTCGACGTGTTCGTCGCCTACGCGCCGACACGCCATGTTTCCGTCACGGTCGCCTATGCAGACCTGGGCAATATCGTCATCCGTGACCACCAGCGTGGCATCTACGCTTCGCTGCAGGTGGGCTTCTAATGGAGAGCATCGTGATTCGTGATTCATCCCTGTTCTTTCGTGGCGTTGCGTTGACGCTGGCCTTGGCGTTCGCGCCGTCTGTCTTTGCGCAGCAAGCGCCGCAGCCTGCGCCCGCGCCAATGGCACCCGCCGTGCCACCGGCCGCTGACGCCGCCGACCTGTCGGCCGACGACATTGCCGACGCGCCTGACGCAGCTCCCGCAGACGCAGCTCCCGCAGACGAAGCGCCAGCTGCCGGAACGATGGCAACGATGCCCGGTGCGTACGCCAAGGGTTCGATGAACCCGGCGCCCGCCGATGCCTCGCTGGTACCGGTGTTCAAGCAGTTTGGCGGGCAAGCCGGACTGGTCGCGCTGATGGACGATTTCATGGTGCGGCTGGTGGCCGATCCGCGCACCCACGCCTTCTTTGCCAATGCCGATCAAGCCAAGATCAAAAGGCTGCTGGTCGAGCAGTTCTGCGTGATCCTGGGCGGGCCGTGCACCTACACCGGTCGCGACATGGCTACCGCGCACAAGGACATGGGCGTGGATCGCGCGGCGTTCAATGCGCTGGTCGAGGACCTGCAGCTGGCGATGGATGCGCGCAAGATTCCGTTCCGCGCGCAGAACAAGCTGCTGGCCAAGCTCGGCCCGATGCATCGCGACATCGAGCAGCCCAAGGCCGCAAACGCGCAGTAAACAGTGTGGGCAACATCAGTTGCCCGCCGCTATCCCCCCGGGCTTCCCGATATTGCTGTCGAGCAGGCGAAGCAGTCGCGCGTAGAAATCCAGGCGGTGGCGATCGAGCATCAGGAAGTGTCCGGTCTCGGAGTATTCGGCGTAGTCGGCCAAGCGCTTGTTCCTGGCCAGTGCGCTCTTCATCGCGTGCGCATGCCGGATATCCACGCGGGAATCACGGTAGCCGTGGGCCAGCAGCACCGGCACCCCAATTCGGTCGGCCAGCTTTGCCGGTGAGTTCGCCGCCAGCTCTATTTTGTCATTGCCGAGCACGCGCTCGAGATAACGCTTTCCCAGGTCGTCGCGCCGGATGCTGCCCCAGCGGAACATCAGCGACAAATCTGTGGGAGCGGCGTACGCGGCCGCGCATTTGTACAGGCCGGGTTCGCGGATCGGCCCCATCAGGGCGGCATAGCCTCCGTAGCTGGCGCCATAGATGCAGATGCGATCGGGGTCCGCGACACCCTGGGCAATTGCCCACCTGGTTGCGTCGGTGACGTCATCCTGCATTGCGCGCCCCCACTGGCGCTCGCCCTTTTCGATGAACTGCCAGCCGTAGCCGCCCGAACCCCGGAAGTTCACCTGCAGCACGGCGTAGCCATGCTGGGTCAGGATCTGCACCTCGGGATCGTAGCCCCACGAGTCCAGCACCCAGTACGGGCCGCCATGCGGCACGACCACCAGGGGCAAGAGCTTGCCGGTGGAGCCTGCGGGCACGGAAAGTAGGCCATGCAACTCGAGGCCGTCGCGTGCCCTCACGGTGAATGGGGTCATGCCACTTTGCTTCGAGGCATCGATCCATGGCGACTCGCGCGCCAGTACCGATGCCTTGCGCGCCTGGCGATCGAACAGATACCAGGTACCCGGATCGCGGTCGCTGCTGATGTTGAGCACCAGGATGTTGTGATCCTTGCTCGCGCTGGCAATCAATACGAACTTGCCCGGGAAGGCCGCCTGCAGCTCGGTGAGGATCTTCGCGTCGGGGTGCTCCGGCAGCCACAGGTGCAGCTTGGGGTTGGTCGGCTCGTAATACGCGCCGAGGATCTCTTGGCCGTCAAGCGAGGCCACCAATCGCAGCGGGTTGGAGACCGGGTCGACGTACAGGGGCGTGCGCTTGCCGGTGGCAAAGTCGTAGCGCTCGACCAGGTCCGGGCCCTGCTTGCGCTGGCTCTGCAGGAAGCCGCTCCTGCCATTGCGCGACACGCCGATCGGTTTCACTTCCAACTTGGTCTTGCTGGCATCGTTGAGCAGCGACCAAGTCTTGTCGGCCGGCTGGTAGACAAAAGTCCGCCCGGTGTCGTCGTCCTCGAACTTGATCGCGAAGCCGGCGTTGCCGGCCTGGTTGGCGATCATCGCCGTATCGGCCGGCCCCTGGATGACCAGCGTGTCGTGCGTGTCATCTTGCTTGCCACCTTCCTGCAGCGTGCGCAGCCGGATTTCCGGCAAATTGCATTCGCGCTTGCCAGGTTCCGTACCGCAGCGATGGACCAGGATATGGTCCGGATCGCCATCCACGGTGCCGATGAACGCGCCAGGCAGCACGCTCGGTGTGCGCCCGTCGAGATTGGCCACCACCAGCACCGGCTGGAAACTTGCGAAGCCATAGAGCGTGCCGATCCGGGTGGCGCCCACGACCAGCCGCTGGTCGTCCATCCAGCGCAGGTAGGAAATCGCGCCCTTGCCGCCTGGATCGAAGTTAATCAGGGGTTTCAGGTCGCTCCGGTTGTGGATGGTGACCGTGGTGCTTTCGCCAACGTGGCGGGCAATTGCCAGCTTGGTGCCATCGGGCGACACAGCGATGCGCTCAAACTCCGCCTGCTGCAGCAGCGATCGGGTGATCTCGTCGGCCACGATCTCTTCCTTCGCGTGCGCGGGCATCGCGGCGAGCGCCAGCGCGCCCAGGGCGGCGGCTGTGACAGCGGAATGGCGGATGGACATGCGTGAAAGACTCATTGTCGGGCGCGAGCACGCTAGCACGGGCGCTGGCGGCGGGCGGGCGCCAGCGGGCACTTTGGGCCGCCTACCGGGCCGCCTCAGGAGCCGGACCCGGTGCGGCGTTACAATCAGGGGGTATGGATACTGCAAGGCCCGCCCCATGAGCACCCCCGCCAGCCAGACCACCCAGCAAGGCCCGACCTCGGCGACGCAGGCAGAGCGCAGCCCGCTGCGCTTCGTCACTGCCGCCAGCCTGTTCGACGGCCACGATGCCGCGATCAACATCATGCGCCGGCTGATCCAGGCGCAGGGCGTCGAGGTGGTGCACCTGGGCCATAACCGGTCGGTGGAAGACGTGGTGCGCGCGGCCCTGCAGGAAGACGCCGACGGCATCGCGTTGAGCAGTTACCAGGGTGGCCACATCGAGTATTTCAAGTACATGATCGACATGCTGCGTGAGCGCGGCGCCGGCCACATCCGCGTCTTCGGTGGTGGTGGCGGCACGATCACTCCCGAGGAAATCAAGGAACTGCAGGACTACGGCGTCGAGAGGATCTATCACCCGAACGACGGCATGC
>JBKJMY010000226.1:0-6750 GCA_046596115.1 Arenimonas sp. | reverse complement strand
TCCTGCGCTGACAATTCCGACTGGCCGAGCAGGCCGGCGATGCTGGCGTCATCGACTTCCTCGGTCAGGCCATCGCTGCACAGCAGGATCTGGAATCCGGGCCGGAGTTCGCCCGAGATGGTTTCGACCTTCAGGGACTCTGGATCGGTGACGCCGAGCGCCTGGGTGACCACGTTGCGATGCGGATGGCTGCGCGCCTGTTCAGGCGTGATGGCGCCCTGGTCGATCAACTCCTGCACATAGCTGTGGTCGGAACTGAGCTGGCGCAGCTGCCCATTCCAAAGGTAGGCGCGGCTGTCACCAACCCAGGCCAGTTCGAACTTGTTGTCGATGACCCGGAGCGCAACCATGGTCGTGCCCATTGGCAGACTGTCGGCACGGCGGCGGGACTGGGAGATGATTTCCTCATCGGCGCTGCGGATGGCATCTGCCAGCGCGCGGCCGTTGCGGACCTCGCGCACGACGGCATCGCGCGCCAGGGCGCTGGCGACTTCACCAAACTCATGCCCGCCCATACCGTCCGCAACCAACCACAGGCCCAGTTCGGAGTCGGAATAATAGGTGTCTTCGTTGAGCTCGCGGCGAAGGCCGACGTGGCTCGCGTTGCCGAATTCAATCATGCGCGCTGGCCGATTCCCTTGTCCCCGGCACCGATCATCTCAGAATTCCCCGGAAGTGGGTAAAACCGCACCCTCGACCCCGGACATCGGCACGGCCCGCTGGCGGACACCCGGGGATGGAACGTATACTCGCGGCCCTGCCGGGCAGTGAATCGACCCGTAAGAACCGGAGAGGTGGCAGAGTGGTCGATTGTACCTGACTCGAAATCAGGCGTACGTTTGCGCGTACCGTGGGTTCGAATCCCACCCTCTCCGCCAAAATAAGAACGCCCCCTCGTGGGGCGTTCCTATTTTGGGGCAGGGGTCGGCGGTGAGCGCACGCTGGGTTCGACAAAACGGCAGGACTGCCGTTTTGCACGGCGCAGCCGCCCCGAAGGGGTGAGGGCCATGGATGGCCCGAATGCATCCCACCCTCTCCGCCAAACAGTCAGCTGCGAACCTGCAGTTGACAAGGCCCCGGGGCCAGGCCGCGCAACAGCGCGGTATCTAAGCAAAAGTTGTTCTCCGGAGGGCCGAAAATTTGGCCTTCCGGAGAGTTTTTGCGGCCGTTTTCAGACCGCTTTTCCAGAGCCCGAATGGGCAGTCAACTTCGGGACTGCCTGGTTGTGGGGCCTGCCCTCGATCAGTTCCTCGTCCCAGTGACGGACTCTGGCGATAGTCCGAAGCATCATGCGCATGGGAGACTTCCCCTCCTGCGATACCGATGATTGGAAGATCATAAGGGCCCTCAAGACCGGGCGGTTGTCCGCAAGGGCCGGAAGTCTGCTTTTTTGCTCATTCAAGCCGAACCCGAGTCGGGGCATGGCTTAACCCAGTAGCTGGACCTCACAAGGACAGGGCAATGAAATCGCTGGAGCTTAAAGTACTGCCCCCCCTCGTTGCTCTGCTCATTGCGGTTGCAATGTGGGCCGTTTCTCGCTTTACGAAATCCTATCCTCTTCTCGGTCACGCGCGTGTTGGCACTGCGATAGCAATTCTGGTCGTGGGCACCGCCATCATGGCCATGGGAGTGCTCGCCCTTCGGCGCTCCCGGACGACGCTCAACCCAAGTCAGCCGAACACAACCTCGGCACTGGTCACTGCGGGCGTTTACCGGGTCACACGCAATCCAATGTATTTGGGACTGTTCTTTGTTCTGATCGCCATTGGGCTGCTTCTATCCACCCCTTGGACTTTGCTGGGCGCACTTGCGTTTGCACTCTACATTGATCGCTTTCAAATAGCGCCAGAAGAACGAGCGCTGACCGAATTGTTCGGCGACGAGTACGCTGCCTACAAAAGACAGGCACGTCGCTGGCTGTGAGGTCCAACAACTCCGGCGCATCAGGGCGAGATCGTGCGCAGGTACCGGCTACGTAATTTGCTACACGCTGCTGCTACTTGAACCGGGGGAAGCGTCGGCATCAGTGTCCCGTCCGCAAATTCATCCAGATGAAGTCACTGCGCGGCGCAGCTTGATCGGCGCAGTTTCCGGCATCATCAGGATTGCCGACAGTCCCACCACCACGCCCCCGACCATGTACCAGGCTGGGGCGAGGGCGCTGCCGGTGACGCCGGTCAGCCAGTTCACCAGGAACTGGGTCGATCCGCCGAAAATCGCGATGGCGATCGCGTAGATCAGCGACAGCGAACCGGCGCGCACCCGGTGTGGCAGCGATTCGGTGATGGTGACCAGGACCGTCGCGCTCGACAGCGTCGAAGCGACCGCGAGCACCGCGGATGCTCCGTAAAGCGCGGCGCCCGTGCGCCACTTCGCAAGCATCCAGAAGCACGGAAAGATCGCCAGGAGCAGGACGATCCACGGCGCGATCATGACCGGCTTGCGCCCGAACCGATCCGACAGCCAGCCGCTGATCGGATCGCACACCACGCCGCACAGACCAACAACTGCCGTCGCCCCCAACGCCAGGCGCGCAGGCATGCCAAGCGTCGAGCCGGCATAGGTGGTCATGTAGTCGAGGATGTAATTGGTCGTGGTCGCGGCCGCCAGCATGGCCAGGCTCAGGGCAATGATTTGCCTGTAGCTGCGACGATGGATCGGGACCTCGGTACGCGACGACGTCTGCTCAAGCTGCAGCGTCTCCCCGAGGCTACGACGAAGCACCAGCCCGAACGGAACGATCACCCCGCCCAGCAGCAATGCAACCCGCCAGCCCCATTGGTCCAGCGCAGTCGGGTCGAGCACATTCGCCAGGCCATAGCCCACCAGGCCCGCAACCAGGACCGCGGCATCAGCGCTCATCGATTGCAATGAAATGTACAGGCCGCGTCGCAGCGGTGGTGCCGCCTCCATCATGAAGGCAGTGCTTGGGCCAACTTCGCCGCCCAGCGCAAAGCCCTGCAGCAACCGGAATCCGATCACCAGCACCGGCGCGAGCACGCCGATCGAGGCATACGAAGGTGTCAGGGGCAGGCCGATGGTGGCGATGCCGATCAGTGTAAACGACAGCAGCATGGCCGGCTTTCGCCCGACCCGATCGCCCATGCGACCAATGACCAGTGCACCCAAGGGCCGCGTCAGGAATCCGGCGCCGAATGTTGCCAGCGATGCCAGCAGACTTGCGCCATGCGTGTCAGATGGAAAAAAAGTCCGGCCAATCTGCGCGGCAAAAAACGCATAGGTGACGAAATCGTAGAATTCCAATGCGTTGCCAACGCAGACTGCAGCGACTTGCCGCATTGGCGGCGGGCCCGTTCGCGCCGTTGCGGACGTCGTGCCCGGAATCTGATGACCGGCGATTGCCATGCTTGCCCCGATTGTTGATTTTCGTTAAAAGTTCATCCGGTTGCCGGCTGATTCCGATCCAGGATTGACCCGCCCCGCCGCTGCTCGTCCTGCCCGTTGCCCGCTCCAGACCGCGATGGCTGGCTCGCGCGACCGGTCACTCGCCCGCGGAACACTGGGTAAGCGGCGCGTGGAAGTCAACAGGTCAAGCCACGAGCCGTATGGGCCCGGGTGGCGTGCGGATGGCTGCGGCCTGCCGAACATCTCCCAGCCGGCCGCGCCCGTCTTCAGGGCGCGACTGGGACCCGGTGCGCCGCCGCGTTAGACTTGTGGCCTCCCTTGACTGGCGCAATCCATGTCCGAAATATCCGTCCCCGTCTCGTTTGGCGAGTTGCTCGACAAAATCGCCATCCTGCAGATCAAGTCCGAGCGCATGTCCGATCCGGCCAAGCTGGCCAACGTGCGCAAGGAATTGGAGGCGCTTACCAGCACCTGGATGGCGCATCCGGCTGCGGAGCTGCACCTGCCCGAGTTGCGTGCCTCGCTCAAGGCGGTCAACGAGCGGCTCTGGGATATCGAAGACCAGATCCGCGATCGCGAGCGTGCGCAGGATTTCGGCGCAGAGTTCATCCGCCTGGCCCGTGCCGTCTATTTCGAAAACGACGAGCGCGCCCGGCTGAAGCGGGACATCAATATGGCGCTGGGTTCCTCGTACGTCGAGGAAAAGTCCTACCAGGACTACAGCGGCGCCTGATCCGACGACGCGGTCGCGGACGATGGCCTACGCGGTGTGCCTGCGCGTCCCAGGTCGGATGCGATGAATGTTTCAAAACGCTCGATCACTTCGTCCACGCTGATCATGTCCATCACGCCAGGAAACTCGACGCGCTTGCCCCAGCCAATGGCAGTCGCCGGCTTGCCGAGGAATCGCCGCGCGGCGTCGTCGTAGTGGTCCACCGACCAGCGCAGGTCTGAATAAGGTCCGCAGCGTTCGCGATCCGTGCAGGCGAACAGGCCGAGTACTGCAGTCCCCATGGCGTTGGCCATGTGCGCCGGCCCGGAATCCGGAGTCAGCACGATCGTTGCTCGCTCGAGCACGGCGAGCGCCTGCTTCAGGGTGTCCTTGCCGACGAGGTCGAGCACCGGCGCCCGCATCGCATCGCGGATCGCATCGGCGGTGCGCCGCTCCAGGTCGCTGCGGCCGCCGCTCAATACGACGCGCCAGCCCGCCGCCGCCGCATGATCGGCGACGGCAGCGTAGCGTTCGGGCCGCCAGTTGCGCAGCGCATGGCTGGAACATGGGGACACCAGCAGGGTCGGTTGGGCACCCGGCAATTGCGCCGCAGCCCAGTCCCGGGCCGCCTCGGGAACGGGCAGATCCCAGACGATCCTGTCCTGCCGCAGCCCAAGCGGTTCGCAAAAGTTTCCAAATACATCGAGAACGTGGTGCCCGCCCGCCGGGATGCGTTCGTTGATGACCAGGGAATGTCCCTCCTTGCTGCGCGCGTGGTCATAGCCGATTCTCCGATCGGCGCGCACGAAGGTGGACAGGACGTTGGCGCGCAGCGCCAGCTGCATCTGCAGCAGGGCGTCAAAGCGCCGGCCAGCCAGCCGGCGCCGCAGGTCGCGCACGCCGGCCCAGCCCGCCGATTTGTCGAAGGGCAGCAATTCGATCCCGTGCAGCCCCTCCATCAACGTTGCCTCGCCCTTGCCCAGGATCCAGGTGATCGGCGCCTCGGGCCAGGCCCGGCGCAGGGTGCGCAGCAGGGGCACGACATGGGTGGCATCGCCGAGCGCAGATAGGCGCAGGATGCAGATCGAGCGAGGCGCCGAAGGCAGGCTCACTTGCTAGACTTCCCCATGATGAATCGGATGCCCGGCGTCGGCGGCAAGACTGAGTCCTTCCCGGGGCCGGCGGGCGAGGTCACGATTGTGTTCGACCCGGTGCGATTGCCGCAACCAGAGCCGGCGCTTTTTGATCCGGCCCACTACGGCGCGGCCGCCCGGTCGGTCGATGGTGCGGGCGGTCGCGGCGCGGCCTGGTTCGTGGATGCCCCCTTTGGTCCCGTCGTGCTGCGCCACTACCTGCGCGGTGGCTGGATGGCGCGCCTGAGTCGTGATGCCTTCCTCTGGCGGGGTGAGCGGTCCGGCCGCAGCTTCCGCGAATTCGAACTGCTCCGCCGCCTGCGCGCGATGGGACTGCCGGTACCGGAGGTGGTCGCCGCCGCGCAACGCCGGCAGGGCTGGCGTTATCGCGCCGCGATCCTGGTCGAACGCATTCCAGGCGTGGAGAGTTTTTGCGCGCGGGTGCGCAAGCTGGGCGCGTCGGCGCCGTGGGAAGCGGCCGGTCGGGCGATTGCCGCCTGCCATCGTCGCGGTGCGCACCATGCCGACCTCAATGCCAACAACCTGCTGGTCGGCCCGGACGGTGCACTGCACCTGATCGACTGGGACAAGGGCCGGATCGAGCAGCGCGGGTCCGGCGCCTGGTGCGAGCGCGTGCTTGCGCGGCTGGAACGTTCCCTGCGCAAGGAATGTGCGCAGCTTCCGCCCGAGCTGATCGCCGCGGGCATGGCCCGCCTGCGCAGTGCACATGACCGGGCGTTGCGCGGATGAGCTGGTCACTGCGCTTCCTGGGTGTTGGCAATGCCGCTGCGGTGCAGCTCGGTTCCGCGTCGGCAGTGATCGAGTGCGATGGTGTGCCGTCGCTGATGATCGACTGCGGGCAGGAGGCGCTCAGCGCTTACCTTGCGACGTACGGACAGGTGCCCGATGCGTTGTTCATCACCCACGTGCACATGGACCATGTCGCCGGCCTCGAGCGCCTCTTCTATCGCATCTATTTCGATCCCGCGCGCCGCGGGCGCGTGCGGCTTTACGTGCCTGCACCGGTGGTGCCCTTCCTGCAGGCGCGATTGGCCGACTATCCGGGCGTGCTAGCCGAGGGTGGCGCGAACTGGTGGGACGCGTTCCAGTTGGTCCCTGTCTCGCGCGGGTTCTGGCATGGCGGCCGCTGGTATGAAGTCTTCCCGGTCCGGCACCACCTTCCGGACACTGCGTTCGGCTTGCGCTTGCCAGGCAGCGTGGTCTGGACCGGCGACACGCGCCCGGTTCCGGAAATGCTTGCGCGGTTTGCCGACGCGGGCGAATTGATTGCCCACGATTGCGGGCTGGAGGGCAATCCCTCGCACAGTGGCATCGTCGACCTGGAGCGCGAATATCCGACGGCCTTGCTGGCGCGCTGCGTCCTGTACCACTACGGCAGCGTCGAAGATGGCTTCGCCCTGCGCGAGCGCGGATATCGGGTTGCCGATCCAGGCGAGTTGGTCGCGCTATCGGATCCGGAAGGCGAGTTCGTGCCGCCCGTGGGTCCGGCGTCGACGCCGGAGCAGTCGCCATGACGAT
>JBKJMY010000042.1:0-3544 GCA_046596115.1 Arenimonas sp. | reverse complement strand
GCTGCGACTGGCACAGCGCGCCGAGCAGCTGCTGGCCTCGTGGCCTGCACCGGTGGCGGCCACGCCGGCCTTGCCCACGGGCCGCGCCGCTGCCGAACTCGCGAGCTTGGCGCGCCCGGCGCAGACCGCCGCGCAGCGTGTGCAGGCCGGTGCTGGCACTGAGCTGTGGCAACAACCCTTTGAGCCTGCGAGTGCGCCGCCTGGCATGACGATGTTCAAGCGCCTCGATGGTCATGCGCTCGGTTTCGAGCGGCTGCCGCTACCGCGTCCGTACGAATCGATGGAGCCCGGCGTGATGCACTTGGGTGGGCTCGCGGCGGGAGACATCAACAGCGATGGCTGGCCCGACATCGCGGTAGGCAGCCATTTCGGCGTGCAGCTCTACGTCAACATGGGTGGGCAGTTCGCCTTGCAGAAGATCGACTTCCCGGAATCACTCGCTTGGATCGTCGGCGTCGTCGCGCTCGTCGATCTCGACGGCGATGGTGCGCTTGATCTGTTCTTCAGCACTTGGGGTCACGGCAGCCACATCCTGTTCAACCGCCAAGGCAATTACTCAGCAACCGCACATCTGGAACTGCCGCGCGCGCAGGAGAACGCGGTGGATGCAGTCGCCTTCGCCGACATCGACCGCGATGGCGATCTCGATCTGGTGACTGGTGCCACCAGTTATGTGCCGCGCTTCTTCTACCCATCCACTTCGGTCAACCGCTTGTGGCGCAACGACGGGCAGGGTGCATTCTCGATGGAAGCACTCGCGGGGCCGGAAGGCGAAACGTTGACGCTGCTGTTCCATGATCTCGACAGTGACGGCTGGCCAGATCTGTTCGCGGGCAACGATTTCGACGAGCCGGATCGCGTCTATCGCAACGACCATGGCAAGCTCCTGCCGCTCAAGGCTGCCGAGGGCCGCCTGCCGCGCTCGACCACCACCACCATGTCGGCCGATGCGGGCGATCTCGACAATGACGGCAAGGCCGAGCTCTACCTGGGCCAGATTGCGATGGGTTCGCCGGGCGCCAGCATGGCGCAGCGCATGGCGCAGCCGCTGCAGGGTTGTGCTGTCTACACCGACATCGCCGACCGCGCCCGCTGCGACGAGATCGCGCGCTTCCAGCTGGCCGTGTTCACCGGCTACAGCACGCAGAGCCTCGCACCCTGCGAGCAGCTGGGCGATGCGACCAGCCAGCGCGACTGCGTGGTCTCGGCCTATCACTGGAACCGCGTGCTGGCGCGCCTGCCGGTACTGGGCGCCGACAAGCCCACGATGCTCGCCGAGTGCGCGCGCGTGCCAGCCGACTTCGTTTCGATGCGCGACATTTGCGCTGCAATGGCGGCCAGCGACATGGACCACGAGAAATCCGACGAAGTCTTTGCCGACGAGCTGCCCTCGGTGCGGCAGACCAACCTGCTCTATGCGCCGGGCGGCGATGGCTACAAGGACGTCACCAGCCAGTGGAAAGCCGGGCTCGGCGGCTGGACCTGGAACGCCCGCTTTGGCGATCTCGACAACGACGGCTGGCAAGACCTGTTCATCACCCAGGGCACGCGACTTCGGCCCAACAGCCCGACCGCCATCTGGTATCGCAACGTCGGCGGCAAGGGCTTCGAGGAAAAGGCGCGCGGTGCGGGACTGGAAGACCACAACCCGACCGGTGCAGCGCTGCTGCTCGACTACGACAACGATGGCGATCTCGACCTTGTCACCGCGCCGTTCCTGCTCACGCCCGTGGTTTGGCGCAACGATGCGCCGGTGGGCGATGGCTTTGAACTGGCGCTGGAAGACCAGCGCAGCGCCAACACCCATGCGCTGGGCGCACTCATCGTGCTGCATGCCGCCGATGGCCGTCGGCAGCTACGCGAGATCAAAGGCAGTGGCGGCTACGAGTCGCTGGATGCACCGGTCGCGCGCTTCGGGCTCGGCGGGGATTTCAAGGTGGCCCGTATTGAGATCACCTGGCCGGACGGCAGCCACCAGACCGTGGAGGGGCCACCACTGACGTCCGGCCGCTATCGCGTAGTACGTCTGAAGAACTAGCGCACGCTGGTGCTGCCATCGAGCGTGCGCAGCAGGCGCTGTGCTTCGAGCCGTTCGGCGAAGGGTTTCTCGGAGTCCAGTGCCAGTCGCAGTGCCTTGCGCGCCAGTTCCGGCGATCGGTTCTGCGCGTGGGCGCTGGCGAGGTGGTATTGGATGGCGGGGTCCTCCGGCGCATTCACCGCCGCAACCGCGAGCCATTCCAGCGCCCTTTGCGTCTGGCCGGCTTTGAGCACGACCACACCCGCAGCGTCCTGCACTGTCGGCGATATCGGCGCGTCGATGTCGAGTGTGGCGACCAGCTGCTGCGCGCGTTGCCGCGAGGCGTCGTCGTCGCGCGAGGTCATCAGCAGCCGCGCGAGTTGGGCGCGGCTGTCCTGAGAATCGGGGGCGACCGCCAGATGCTGTTCGTAGGCGCTGATCGCCGCCGCATCATCCTTCAGCGCCACAGCGACGCGTGCGCGCAAGGCGAGCAGGGGCGGGTCGCGCGGGCTGGCGACGAGACCCTGCTTGCAGATCGTGGCGGCATCGCCGGCGCGGTCGAGTTCCAGATAGAAGCGGGTCAGCTCGCGATACGGCACTGGTGAGACCGGCAGTTGCTCGATGCCTTGGCGCAACACGGTTTCGGCCTTTGCCGGCTGGCGGCCTTTCAGGTAGGCCACCGCCGCCATGTGGCGCGCAAAGCCGTAGCCGGGGTCGCGCTCGGCCAGCGCCGTCAGCTGTTCGCCCGCATAGGCCGCGCCCTTGGTCTGCACCCAGATCTTGGTCAGGCCGGTGAGCACCAGCCGCGAGCGCGGGGCCAGCACCAGTGCCTCGCGCAGATTGGCCTCGGCCGTAGCACTCTGGTTCTGCGCCAGATGCACGATGCCCGCAAGCCAGGGGCCGTAGATGGTGCCCGGATACAGCTCGCGGGCGTGATCGGCAATCTTCTGCGCAGCAGCAAGGTCCTGCTTCTTGAATGCGGCCTGCAACTGCTGGCGCAAGGTTGCCAGCGCCCCCGGCCAACGCTCGCGTGGCAGGCCGCCGTCGAAGCGATCCTCATCCGCAGGGACTGCATGGGCCTCAGGTGCCGGGTCGGGCGAGGGTGGTAGCAGGGTTTGTAGCAAGGCGGGCAGCGTGCCGAGGTTGGCTCCGGCCTGATCGAGCCGCTGCTTGAGCGCCTCGTTTTCGGCATTGGCAGGCAGCAATGACTGCCGTTGCCTCAGGTCTATCCAGGCGCTGTAGTGCCGGTTCAGCCGCTGCCTGGCGATGGCCCGCAGTTGCAGGGCTTCGGGGCTTGTGGGCATCGCCTCCAGCGCCCGGCCAAGCGCCTGCTCGGGTTCTTCCAGCAGGCCGCGATCCAGCATCAGCTGCGCGAGTTCCAGCCACGCAGCGGTGAGTTCGGGGTGCAGCTCGGTCAGCGTTTGTAGCTCAAGGTAAGCGTGCTCTGGCCGCTGCTCGGCAAGCTCCAGTCGCGCCAGCTCCAAGCGAGGCGCGGTGAGCTCGGGCGACAGCTGCACAGCACGGCGG
>JBKJMY010000163.1:0-4303 GCA_046596115.1 Arenimonas sp. | reverse complement strand
ACACGCACTCGATGGCATTGCCGCCATCCATGCCCAGCAGCCACTTGTGGGTTCCGTCAGCGGACGGCTTTTCAAACAGGACCTTTGGCGGGACGACCTCGGCATGTTGCTCGAGCTTGGCCCGGAGTTCCTTGCCTAGGTCGGTCATTTCCGCAAAGTCGGTGACGTGCCGGTGGTACATCCACTTCATCACCTGCGTCGCGCGGAAGCGCTTCTCGCCGAGCGTGTCGGCGAAGAAGCTCTCCAGCCCCGTGCGATCGAGGTTGAGCAGGTTGGTTCGGGTGGAAGCCTCGGTCACATCGGGTCCGTGTCGGTTCTCAAGGTCTGCCTGCGCTTCAGCGCGGGCACAGTTCGGTGGCGGAGAAGAAGTAGGCCGTTTCGACGGCGGCGTTCTCAAGGCTGTCGGAACCGTGCACGGCGTTGGCGTCGATGCTCTGAGCAAAATCGGCGCGGATGGTTCCCGCAGCTGCATCCTTGGGGTTGGTCGCGCCCATCAGGTCGCGGTTCTTGGCCACGGCACCCTCGCCCTCGAGCACCTGGATCATGACCGGGCCCGAGCTCATGAACTCGACCAGGGCGCCGAAGAACGGGCGCTCGCGGTGCACGGCGTAGAAGCCCTCGGCCTCGCTTCGCGACAGGTGCTTCATCTTGGCCGCCACGATCGTCAGGCCGGCCGCCTCGAAGCGCGCATAGATCTGGCCGATCGCGTTCTTGGCGACGGCATCGGGCTTGATGATTGAAATGGTGCGCTCCTGCGCCATGGGACGGTGCTCCGTAAGGGGGTTGGAAAAGGATGGGAAAACTCGCTGAGTTTAGCAGAAGGGCTTGGGAATCAGGGAATTGCGCGGTGGCGCGACCGCCCCGCGGCGGCGCTGTATGGGCCTTCGCCCGCATCCTTCCCTGCGCCGCACCGTCGGTGCCTTGACCCAACGAGCGTTCCAATCTACCCTTTGAAACGAGCGTTTCAAACCAGCGGCGGAAGCAGAATCGGATGGCCACGACCCACTTCAATACCAAGGACCGGATTCTCGGCGCCGCCGAGGAACTGTTTGCCCAGCATGGCTTTTCCGGCACGTCCCTGCGCCAGGTGACCAGCCGCGCAGATGTCAACATCGCCGCTGTCAACTACCACTTCGGTTCCAAGGAAAACCTGGTCAACGAGGTGTTCCGGCGACGCATGGACGAAATGAGCGAGCGCCGGATCCGCGAGTTGCGCACGGCGCAGGAAGACCATCCAGGCGAACTCGAGCCCATCCTCGCAGCCTTTATCGAGCCTGCGCTGGCGCTGACGGTGGATCGCCACGGTTCGGCCTTTGTCCGGGTGCTGGCGCGCGCGTACGCGGAAAAAAACGATCGCCTGCGCAAGTTCCTGTCCGACAACTACGGCCAGGTGCTGCGCGAATTTGCAAAAGCGCTGGCGCCCTGCCTGCCCCAACTTGGCAAGGAAGAGTTGTATTGGCGACTGGATTTCGTCGCCGGCGCCCTCACCTATGCCATGGCGGATTTTGGTTTGATCCGTCGTCCTGCCGGCGTCTCCGAGCGTGCCCACGGCGACAAGGCGGCCGAGCACCTGATCCGATTCGCCGCCTCGGGCCTGCGCGCGCCCTGAGTCGCCGTCGGCGCGGATCGCGCCCACGTCCGCTGACTTTCCCCCTTTCCACCCGGAGCCCACGATGTCGCAATTGAGAATCCGAAAGGTCGCCGTCCTCGGCGCCGGCGTGATGGGGGCGCAAATCGCCGCCCATCTCGTCAATGCCAAGGTCGAAACCGTCCTGTTCGACCTGGCCGCGAAGGAAGGTGACAAGAACGGCATCGTGCTCAAGGCGATCGCCAACCTTGGCAAGTTGTCGCCAGCGCCGCTGGCCGCAAAGGATCGCGCTGCAGCGATCATTGCCGCCAACTACGATGAAAACCTCGAGCTGTTGCGCGACTGCGACTTGATCATCGAGGCGATTGCCGAGCGTCTGGACTGGAAGAAGGACCTGTACGCGAAGATACTGCCCTTCGTCGGTCCCAAGGCGATCTTGGCGTCTAACACGTCTGGCTTATCAATCAACAGCTTGGCAGATGTTCTTGATGAATCACTTCATCATCGTTTTTGCGGTGTCCACTTCTTCAACCCGCCCCGTTACATGCATCTGGCCGAGCTCATTCCCTGCGCGTCCACCGACGCATCGGTGCTCGAAGGGCTGGAAGGCTTTCTGGTCACGACGCTGGGCAAGGGCGTTGTCTACGCCAAGGATACCCCCAACTTCATCGGCAACCGGATCGGCGTGTTCTCGATCCTGTCCACCCTGCACCACACGGCCGCATTCGGCCTGGGCTTCGATGCCGTGGACGCGCTGACGGGTCCGTTGCTCGGCCGCCCGAAGTCGGCCACGTATCGCACCTCGGACGTGGTCGGCCTGGACACGATGGCGCATGTCATCAAGACCATGGCCGACACCCTTCCCGAAGACCCCTGGCACCGCTACTTCCAGGCGCCTGAGTGGTTGCAGGCCCTGATTGCCAAGGGCGCGCTGGGACAGAAGACCGGCGGCGGCATTTTCCAGAAGCGCGGCAAGGACATCGTCGTGCTCGACCTGGCGTCTGCTGATTATCGCCCGGCGACAGGTGCTGCTGATCCGGACGTCATCGAGATCCTGAAGCTCAAGGATCCGGCCGAGAAATTCTCCCGCCTGCGCGCGAGCAGCAATCCCCAGGCGCAGTTCCTGTGGTCGGTCTTCCGCGACCTGTTCCATTACAGCGCGTTCCACCTCCAATCCATCGCCGACACCGCGCGTGACGTGGACTTGGCAATCCGCTGGGGCTACGGCTGGAACCTGGGTCCGTTCGAAACCTGGCAGGCCGCAGGCTGGAAGCAGGTGACCGGCTGGATCCGCGAAGACATCGCCGCGGGCAAAAGCATGTCGGATGCGCCGCTGCCGGCGTGGGTCGATTCCCAGGATGGCGTGCACGCAGCGGACGGCAGCTACAGCCCCGCGCGCAATGCGCTGGTGCCGCGCTCCTCCAATCCGGTCTACCAGCGCCAGCGCTTCCCGGATCCGGTGCTTGGCGAGCGCTTCGCGCCCGGCGAGACCGTGTTCGAAACCGATGCCGTGCGGATGTGGCACGACGGCGACGGAATTGCCGTGCTCGGCTTCAAGACCAAGATGAATACCGTCAGCGACGGCGTGATTGCCGGCATCCAGCAAGCCATTGGCATCGCAGAGCAGGATTTCCAGGGCCTGGTGCTCTGGCAGAACCGCGAGCCGTTCTCGGCCGGCGCGGACCTGTCCGGGGCGATGGCCTCGCTGGCCGCAGGCAAGGTCGATGAGTTTTCGGCAATGGTGGCCAATTTCCAGGCCACCAGCATGCGCATCAAGTACGCGCTGGTGCCCGTGGTTGCAGCGGTGCGCGGCATGGCGCTGGGTGGTGGTTGCGAATTCCAGATGCACGCCGCGCGAACCGTATTCGCCCTCGAGAGCTACGTGGGCCTGGTCGAGGCTGGCGTCGGCCTGCTCCCGGCCGGTGGCGGACTCAAGGAGATCGCGACCCGGGTTGGCCTTGCGGTTGGCCAGGGCGGTGATGTCTTCGCTGGCCTTCGCCCGTACTTCGAAACGGTGGCGATGGGCAAGGTCTCCGCGTCGGCCTTTGAGGCGCAGGAAATGAAACTGGCGCGCGACAGCGACGTCATCGTTTTCAACGCCTATGAATTGCTGCATGTCGCACGCGCCCAGGCACGTGCGCTGGGCGAGGCCGGCTGGCGCCCTGCCCTGCCGCCCCGTCAGATCCCAGTGGCCGGTGACGTGGGTATCGCGACGTTCAAGATGATGCTGGTGAACATGCTTGAGGGGCGCTTCATCTCCGAGCACGACATGGAAGTGTCCACCCGGATCGCCACGGTGTTGTGCGGCGGCGAGATTGATCGCGGCTCGCTGGTGGACGAGGAGTGGCTGCTGCGCCTGGAGCGCGAGCACTTCGTGGCACTGGCGGTCATGCCCAAGACGCAAGAGCGCATCGCCTACACCCTCAAGAACGGCAAGCCCCTACGGAATTGACTGGAGCGTATCGATGAGCAAGCAGACACAGGACGCCTACATCGTCGCCGCCACCCGCACCCCGGTGGGCAAGGCGCCGCGCGGGGCGTTGCGCAATTCCCACCCGGCCGACCTCCTCGCGCATGTGTTGCGCGCCGTCGTCGGGCAGGCACCGGGCATCGCGCAGCCGACGATCACATCGTCGATCCGCGTCTGGTCGATGCCCGGTGCCTGCCCGACCACGGCGCGCAACACATGCGCGAGGAGGTCGGCCGGGTGGGAAT
>JBKJMY010000074.1:0-3763 GCA_046596115.1 Arenimonas sp. | reverse complement strand
CGTGCACCGGCCCGCGAGGGTGAATGTCGCGGTTCCAGGCCGTGCAGGATGCGCGACCTCGTCCCGATGTTAGAGCGACGCGCGCTAACGTGCAATGAAGCTGGTGCGCGTAGCCCTCGACAACGACCTATTCCAGTCGCTGCGAAACCCAGTCCTTCAGGTCCGCAAGTGCAGCGACCAGCGCCGGTCCGTCTTGTCCGCCGCCCTGCGCCATGTCTGGACGACCGCCACCTTTGCCGCCGATCTGGGCCGCCACGTGGGCCAGCAGTTCGCCTGCCTTCACGCGCCCGAGCGCGCTGCCCTGAACGCCAGCAACCAGCGCGGCCTTGCCGTCGGTTGCCGAAGCCAACACGATCACGGCATCACCGAGTCGCGACTTGAGTTGATCGACCGCGTCGCGCAGCGCCTTGCCATCAAGGCCTTCGATCCGCGCCGCCACCAACTTCACGCCGCCCAGGTCCACGGCCTTTTCGGCAAGCGACGCCGCTTTTCCGGCGGCCGCCTTGGCCTTGAATCCCTCCAGTTCACGCTCGAGCTTGCGCTGGCGGTCGAGCAGATGGCGCAGCTTGTCCACCACATCATCGCCGCGACCTCCCAGCAATTCCGTCGCTTCATCGAGCCGGCGCTGCTGTTGCGCGTACCAGGCCAGGGCGCCTTCGCCGGTGACAGCCTCGATGCGCCTCACGCCGGCCGCCACGCCACCCTCGGACACGATCTTGAATACGCCGATGTCACCGACCTGGTGGACATGGGTGCCGCCGCACAGTTCGGTGGAGAACTCGCCCATGCGCAGCACACGGACATGTTCACCGTACTTCTCGCCGAACAGCGCCATCGCGCCGAACTCCAGCGCCTCGGCCATCGCCATGTTGTGCACTTCGGCCTGCGCGTTGCCGCGGATCTGTGCATTCACGATCGCCTCGATGCGCGCGAGTTGCTGGGCATCGATCGGCTGGAAGTGCGCAAAGTCGAAACGCAGGCGGTCTGGTGCGACCAATGACCCTTTCTGGGTCACGTGCTCGCCGAGCACAGCGCGCAGCGCCGCGTGCAACAGGTGGGTGGCGGAATGGTTGAGCACGATCGCCTGGCGCCGCGCGCCGTCCACAGCTGCGGTCAGCGTGTCACCGACTGCAAGCAATCCGCCCTCGACCCGACCGACATGGCCGTGGAATACCGCCGATAACTTCACCGTGTCCGAAACGTCGAAACGCATGCCTGTCGGCGTGGACAACACGCCGGTGTCCCCGACCTGGCCGCCGGACTCGGCATAGAACGGCGTCCGGTCGAGGATGACGACACCCTGCTCGCCCACCTGCAGGCTGATCGCGGGCTTGCCGTCGCGGACGATGGCGAGCACATGGCAATCGTCGTGCGAGATTGCGTCGTAACCGATGAATTGCGTCGGCGCGAGACTGGCGACGAGTTCAGCGGGCAGGCCAGTGGCTCCAGCGAATTTGCTGGCGCCACGCGCGCGCTGCCGCTGCGCCTGCATCAGCCGGTCGTAGTCGGCCTGCGCGTTCTCGGCGGGAAGCAGGTCACGCTCGCGCAGGATGTCAAGGATCAGGTCGGGCGGACAACCGTAGGTATCGTGCAGCAGGAACAGCTGCTCGCCGTCCATGCGTGGCGACGTGGCGCCATCCTGCGAACCCGCTGCAAGCATCGCCTCGAGCCGGACCATTCCTGCATCCAGGGTCTGCGCGAACGCCGCCTCCTCCGCCTTCAACGCCTGCTCGATCAGGCTGCGCTTGGCGGTCAGCTCGGGATAGGCGCTGCCCATGGTTTCCACCAGCGGCTGCACCATGCGCCAGAATAGCCCGTCCGCCTGCAGGGCGCCGAGCTTCCAGATATAGCGGATCGCACGACGGATGATCCGGCGCAGCACATAGCCACGGCCTTCGTTGGAAGGCAGCACGCCATCGACGATCAGGAAGGAACAGGCGCGGATGTGGTCGGCGATCACGCGCAACGCCTTGTTGCCCAGGTCGGTCGTGCCAGTGAGCTGCGCGGCATGCTGGATCAGGTGCTGGAACAGGTCGATCTCATAATTGCTGTGCACGTGCTGCAGCACTGCGGTCACGCGCTCAAGGCCCATGCCGGTATCCACGCAGGGCGCGGGCAGCGGCAGCAGCGTGCCATCGGCCTGCCGGTCGAACTGCATGAACACGTTGTTCCAGATCTCGATGTAGCGATCGCCATCTTCATCCGGCGAGCCCGGCGGGCCACCTGGAATATGCGCGCCATGGTCGTAGAAGATTTCGGTGCACGGGCCACAAGGGCCGGTATCAGCCATCTGCCAGAAATTGTCGGACGCATACGGCGCGCCCTTGTTGTCGCCGATGCGGATGATCCGGTCGATCGGCAACCCGACCTCCTTGTTCCATATCTCGAAGGCTTCGTCGTCGGTGTGGTAAATGGTCACCAGCAACCTGTCGGCGGGCAACTGCCAGACTACGGTGAGCAACTCCCAGGCCCAACGGATGGCGTCACGCTTGAAATAATCGCCGAAGCTGAAGTTGCCCAGCATTTCGAAAAAGGTATGGTGCCGCGCGGTGTAGCCGACCTGGTCGAGGTCGTTGTGTTTGCCGCCGGCGCGCACGCAGCGCTGCGAGCTGGCCGCGCGCGCGTAGCTGCGCTTTTCGGCCCCCAGGAAGACATCCTTGAACTGCACCATGCCTGCATTGGTGAACAGCAGGGTCGGATCATTGCCTGGCACGAGCGGGCTCGAGGGGACGATGGTGTGGCCGCGGGCGGCGAAGAAATCGAGGAAATCCTTGCGGATCTCGTTGGTGCTTTTCATGTCAGGGCATCGGTGTGGGCGGTTGGGGGCGCCTGGCTCCACCCCAAAGATGCGGGTCAGAGCAGAAGCTCTCGACCAGGTCACCGGACGGGGCGGCGATCGACAGGCGCGAGCTAAGATTAACAGGCCAGAGCCGGCCCTTCAGTCCCCGGATGCCAGCACGCGCATGGCTGCGACCGCATCACGCTGGTCGAATCCCCGACGGATCAGGAAGTCTGTCGCCTTGCGCCGCTTGGCCGGATCACTCAGGTCCCGCCCGCCAAAGCGCCGGGTGGCAAGTTCAAGCGCAGCCTCGGACCAGTCGCGCTCGCAGGCCTCGAGGGCTGCGGCAATGGTTTCCCTGGGCAATCCGTGGGTGGCCAGTTCGGCCCGGATACGCTGCGGCCCATAGCCTGCCGACGCCCTGCTCCGCGCCAGGGCATTGGCAAAGCGGTCGTCGTTCTGAAAATCCTGGCGCGACAGCGTGTCGAGCGCGGGCTCCAACTCTTCGCGGTCGACCCCGCGCGCGACCAGCTTGCGGGTCAGCTCCTTGCGCGAATGTTCGCGCCTGACCAGCAGGCCGAGGGCCCGCTGGTAGGCGCTGGGTTCAGCCGGGTCGCGCTCGCCGGCCGGTGCGTCCTGCGCCTGCCTTGGTGGTCGGCTTCGACCCCATCCGCTCACCAGTGGGCCGCTCGCCGGCTCGTCGCTTGCCGGCGGGTGGCTCGCTGCTCAGCTGCGAGCCAGCCTGCGGTTCTCCGACGCTGCTCGCCATCGAATCCTTTCAAGCCTCGACTTCCTCGGCGGCACCCGCGGGACGGACGACGACCTTGGGCGCGAGCTTTTCGCGCAGCTTGGTTTCCAGCTGGATCGCCATGGTCGGATGCTCCTTGAGGTACTGGCGGGCGTTTTCCTTGCCCTGCCCGATCCGCTCGCCCATGCAGCTGTACCAGGCGCCGGATTTCTCGACCAGCTTGTTGTCCACGCCCA
>JBKJMY010000053.1:0-11924 GCA_046596115.1 Arenimonas sp. | reverse complement strand
ATTGCCCGCGCATTGCCTGTTGACCAAGGCCGACAAGCTTGGCCGCGGCGCCCAGGGCAACACCCTGCTCGCCGTGCGCAAGGAGCTCGGCGCGATCGCCAGCGTGCAGCTGTTCTCCAGCGAGACCAAGCTGGGCATCGACGAGGCGCGCGCCGTGGTCAGCAAGTGGTTGCAGGCCGCCTGATGTCCGGCCCGGGAAGCGCCAAGGATCCCCTCGTCACCTCGCGCCAGCAGCTGGTCGATTTCCACGCCAGCGGCAGCCGTCCGCCGGAACAATGGACGATCGGCACCGAGCACGAGAAATTCGGCTTCCGCCTCGACGACCTGCGCCCACCCACCTACGATGGCCCGAAAGGCATCGAGGCGATGTTGCGTGGCCTGACCCGCTTCGGCTGGCAGCCGGTCGAAGAGCACGGCAACATCATCGCCCTGTTGCGCGACGGCGCCTCGATCACGCTCGAACCCGCCGGCCAACTGGAACTGTCAGGCGCGATGCTCGAGAACATCCACCAGACCTGCAAGGAAACCAACGCGCACCTGGTCGAGGTGAAGACGGTTGCCGCCGAACTCGGGCTTGGATTCCTTGGCATGGGCTTCCAGCCCAAGTGGGCGCGCGCCGACATGCCGTGGATGCCCAAGGGCCGTTACAAGATCATGCGCGACTACATGCCCAGGGTCGGTTCGCTCGGCCTGGACATGATGACCCGCACCTGCACCGTGCAGACCAACCTGGACTTCAGCGATGAAGCCGACATGATCAAGAAGTTCCGCGTGTCGCTGGCGCTGCAGCCGATCGCCACCGCGTTGTTCGCCGATTCGCCCTTCACCGAAGGCAAGCCGAACGGCTACCTGAGCTATCGCTCGCAGATCTGGACCGATACCGATCCGGATCGCACCGGCATGCTCGACTTCGTGTTCGAGGACGGCTTCGGCTTCGAGCGCTACGTGGATTACCTGCTCGCCGTGCCGATGTATTTCACCTACCGCGACGGCGAATACATCGATTGCCCTGGCTTGAGCTTTCGCGATTTCATGGCTGGCAAGTTGCCGGTGCTGCCCGGCGTGCTGCCGACCATGACTGACTGGGCCGACCACATGACCACGGCGTTCCCGGAAGTGCGATTGAAGCAATACCTGGAGATGCGTGGCGCCGATGGCGGCCCATGGAACCGCCTGTGCGCGCTGCCCGCGCTGTGGGTTGGGCTGCTGTATGACGACGAGGCGCTGGATGCCGCCTGGGACCTGGTCAAGGACTTCACGATGGTCGAGCGCAATGCGCTGCGTGATGGCGTGCCCGCACAGGCGCTCAAGCTGCCATTCCGCGGCGGCACCGTGCGCGACCTGGCGATCGAGACCCTGAAGATCGCCGGCGCCGGCCTGCAGCGACGCGGACGGCTCAACAGTCAGGGCGCCAGCGAAGCGGTGTTCCTCGAGCCGCTGGTGGAGTTCGCGTTGGCCAATGAGACCCCGGCCGAGCGCAAGCTGGCGCTGTTCCACGGCCCCTGGAATGGCTCGGTGGACCCGGTGTTCCGCGAGTTTGCGTATTGATCATGCCGGGCCATCTGCTGCCCAACCTTTTCGCGGACCGACACCATTCCATGCACTTGTGAGTGCGTGGCTGCAATGCCAGCCGGCACGGCGTGTAACCTTGCTGGCATGAACAGGCCGCCCGTCGAACCCGCCGAAGAATCGCTGCGCGACCTCGAATTCGCGCCCACCGACCGGCTGCTGCGCGAGGATGTGAAGCAACTGGGCGCACTGGTTGGCGAGATCCTTGCCGAGCAAGTGGGCCCGGACTTCCTTGCCGAAGTCGAGCGCGTGCGCCGTGCAGCGATCATGCGGCGCGAGTCGGGCGCGGAGATCGACGAGTTGTTCGCGTCGCTGGCCGGCGCCTCCAAGCAGCGTGCCACCGATCTGGTGCGTGCCTTCGCGACTTACTTCCAGGCGATCAACCTGGCTGAGCGCGTGCATCGCATCCGCCGTCGCCGCGACTATGAGCGCGACGGGCAATCGCCCCAGCCCGGCGGGCTGCGTGCCGTGCTGCAGGGCTTGCGCGACGACGGGGTGACCCTGGACGAGATCGCCGAACTGCTGCCGCGGCTGCACATCGAGCCGGTGTTCACCGCCCATCCGACCGAAGCAGTGCGCCGGGTATTGCTGGAAAAAGAGCAGGAAATCGTCGCCAGCCTGGTGGCCGACATCGATCGCGATCGAACCCCGGCCGAGCGCGGCGCAGATCGCGAGCGCATGCGCATGGTGCTGACGGCGGGTTGGCAAACTGCCGAGGCCGCGCCAGTGCGGCCCACGGTGGCCGATGAACTCGAGCATGTCGGGTTTTACCTGTCCGATGTGTTGTATCGCGTCCTGCCAGCCTTCTTCGAAGCGTTCGAAGACGCGCTCGCCGAAAGCCACGGCCAGGCGTTGCCCTTGCCGCCGCTGTTGCGCTTCGGGTCGTGGGTGGGCGGTGACATGGACGGCAACCCGAACGTCGGCGCCGACACCATCGCCGCCGCGCTGGCGGCGCAACGCGCGCTGGTGCTGGCGGCCTACCGCAGCGACCTGGGTCGCCTGTCGCAAGTGCTCAGCCAGTCCTTGTCGCGGGTGGCGGTGGACCCTGGCATCCTGGCGCGCATCGACGACTACGCGCAGCGCATGCCGCAGGCCGCGGCCCGCTTGAAGCCGGGCGATGCCGACATGCCCTACCGGCGCTTGTTGCCGCTGATGTCCGCGCGCCTGCAGGCGACCGCGCTCGACCGTCCCGGCCAATATGCCGAAGCCGCCGAATTCCTGGCCGATGTCACCCTGATCGAGCGCAGCCTGGCCGCGCATCGCGGCGAGCACGCCGGTGGCTTCGCGATGCCCCGCCTGCGCCGCCGGGTCGAGGCGTTCGGCTTCCACCTGGCCACGCTGGACCTTCGCCAGGAATCCACTGTCCATGACGTGGCGCTGTCGGCGCTGCGTGATCCCGGCAACGCCAGCGACGCGGCAAAGGCCGTTGCTGAATCGACACTGGCAGTGTTCCGCACCGTGGCCGAATTACGCCCGCGCTACGGCGCCAACGCCTTCGGCCCGTACATCATCAGCATGAGTCGCAGCGCCGCCGATGCGCTGGCGGTGCTGGAACTTGCGCGTACTGCCGGCTGCGTGGATGCCGACGATCGCGTACCGCTGGACGTGGCACCGCTATTTGAGACCGTTGACGACCTGGAGGCTGGGACCGACACATTGCGCTCGCTGTTCTGCAATCCGGCCTACCGCGCGCACCTGGCTGCACGCGGCGACAAGCAGATCGCCATGCTCGGCTATTCCGACAGCGCCAAGGACGGCGGTATCGTCGCCTCGCGCTGGGCACTGCAGCAGGCGCAGATCGCGATGAAGGCGCTGGCCGATGAATCCGGCATCCGGATCACCTTCTTCCACGGCCGCGGTGGTTCCGCGTCACGCGGCGGCGGCAAGACCGAGCGCGCCGTCATCGCCCAGCCGCGTGGATCGGTGGATGGCGTGCTGCGCCTCACCGAGCAGGGCGAAGTGATCCATCGCAAGTACGGTATCCGCGCGATCGCCTTGCGCAATCTCGAGCAGGCGACCGGTGCGGTACTGCGCGCGACATTGCGCCCGCGCCCGGCGGAACCGCGCGAAGTGCTGTGGCGCGAGATCGCGTCGGAGCTGGCACGCGACGCACGTGCCAGTTATCGCGCGCTGGTGCATGAGCATCCGCAGTTTCCGGCCTACTTCCGCAGTGCCACGCCCATCGACGTGATCGAACGCCTGTGGCTTGGCTCGCGTCCCAGCCGCCGCGCCGCCGTGGGCGAAGTCGCGCCGGGCATCGAGAAGCTGCGCGCCATTCCATGGGTGTTCGCCTGGTCGCAGAATCGTGCTGGCCTGACCGCCTGGTACGGCGTGGGTACAGCGCTGGAGGAGGGTGTGCGCAGGCATGGCCTCGATACGCTGTCGGAGATGGCGCGCGACTGGCCGTTCTTCAATACGCTGGTGGATGATGTGGAGATGGTGCTGGCGAAGTCCGACCCGGCCATCTTCCGGCGCTATTCGCGCCTGGCCGGCGAGTTGCACCCGGTCTTGCATCCGGGCATCCGCGATGAGTTCGAGCGCACCTGCGCGGTGGTGCTGGCGATCAAGCGCGAGTCTGCGCTGCTTGCGCGCGACCACCGGCTGCGGCTGTCGATCCGCCTGCGTAATCCGTATGTGGATCCGATCAGCCTGCTCCAGGTTGACTTGCTTGAGCGTTGGCGCGCCACCGGCCGCGAGGACGATGACTTATTCCAGGCCTTGGTCGCCACTGTGAACGGCATCGCGGCGGGCATCCAGAACACCGGCTGACGGGCGGCTGCGGGCCGCTGCCAGAGCGCTATGGCGCGGGGCTGGCCGGTGACGCAGCGGCAAGGCAATACAAAATGTTCGGACAGAAGCAGCCGGGCATGGGGTCCGATGGCTGGCTGGCTGGGGCAAACTCGCCGCCATGACGCGATCAAGGCATCGGGACCATGCGTAGTAAATTGTTCGTGCCAGGCGCGCGTCCGGAGCTGTTCGCCAAGGCGCTGGCCGGCGACGCCGACGCGCTTTCGTTCGACCTTGAGGATTCCGTGCCGCTGGCAGGCAAAGCCACTGCGCGGATCGAGATCGCCAAATTTCTTGCCGGCGCGGATGCCAAGGCCAGCAGCAAGCGGATGATCGTGCGCAGCAACCCGGCCGACAGTCCTGAATTTGAAGCGGACCTCGCCGCCGTGGTTGGCCTCGGCATCCACTTGTTGAATATTCCCAAAGTCGAATCGCCCGCGCAGTTGCTTGAAGCCATCGCCCGCATTGCCCGAGCCGAAACGCGGGGGGGCGCCCGGCATCGCCTGTCGATCCTGGTGACGATTGAATCCCCGGCCGGGTTGCGCCATGCAGCCGACATCGCCGCGGCCCATCCGCGCGTCGCCGGCCTGCAGCTGGGACTGGGCGACCTGTTCGAGCCGCTGGGCATCCAGCGCGATGACGCCAGCAACCTGCATGCGGTGCTGTTCGCCTTGCGCATGGCAGCTGCCGAAGCCGGCGTGTTCGTCATGGACGGCGCCCATCCCACTCTGGATGATGCCAGCGCGTTCGACGCCGAGGCGGTCATGGCGCGCAGCCTGGGCTACCTCGGCAAGAGCTGCATCCATCCGTGCCAGGTGGCCTGGGCCAACCGGATCTTCCAGCCGACCGAGGCCGAAATGGCCCAGGCCAAGCAGATCGTGGAGGCCTCGCGCGAGGCAAAGGCGGCAGGTCGGGCGGCATTTCGCGTCGATGGCCGCATGGTGGATCCGCCCTATCTCGCGCGGGCGTATGCCCTGCTTGTCATGCACGAGGAGCGGTCGAAATGACCGCGCGGCAGCGCGTGGAACCCGTTGCTGGCGCTAGCTCCCGGTTGCGCGCAATCGCCCGATCTGGAATCGCATTCGTAGTGTTGGTCTCGTCCGCCTGCGTCGCCGTGGCCGCGCCCCGGCCGCTGACGCCGGTCGATATGCAGGCATTGCCGCCACTGCCGTTGGCGTCTGCACCGGTCGGGTTGGTGGTGATCAACCAGCAGCCGGTGCTGATCGACGCCAACCGAGCCTGGCAGCTGGACGCCGCCGGAAAGCAGTGGCGCGCACTTGAACTGCCCGCTTCCAGCCCGGGGCGACGGCCGATCCTGGCCCTCGGCGACAGCGCAGCTTCGGCCTTCCTGTTGTCCGCAGGCGCCGACGATGCGGTCTCGACGGTCGAGCAGCTCGGCGTGTCCGGCAACACGATCACGCGCTCGGCGCTACCGGATTTGCCGACGCCCCTGCACGCGGTTCGCGCCGACCTGCATTCGGGTTCGCTTGCGGTCATCGGCCTGGATGCGCGCGATGGCGCGCGGGTCTATCGCATGGACCTGGGTGCGCCGACATTGCGCTGGCGTGCGCTCGCGCCGTGGCCGGTGAATGGCCCGCCCGGCACGTTTGCCACGCAGACGTCGGCACTGTTCCTGACCCAGGCCGCCGGCGATGGCCGCGAGCACCTGTGGCGCTGGAAAGAGGACGGCGGTTGGACCGATCGCGGCGCGGTACCTGGCCACATCGTGCCAGGCGCGGTGCGCGCCACCGGCCAGGCGCATCTGATCTATCTGCTTCGGCCGATGGGCTCCGCGCCCGGCGCGCCGGCGCAATTGCGCAGCTTCCAGACCATCACCAATGCCTGGGCTGCCTTGCCCGGCGCCACTGTCCCCGCGGCGACCCTGACCGCCGGCTGGAAGGATGGCCTGCTGTGGGCCTCCCCACGTGCGAACGGCGGGCTGGACTTCGCCACCGCGCAGGTGCGCTCGTCCAAGGTGCTGCTGCGCTGGCTCGACTGGCTGGTGATCATCGTTTACCTGGGTGCGATGATCGGCATTGGCTTGTATTTCTATCTGCGCGAAAAGCGCAACTCGACGTCGAGTTTCTTCGTCGGTGGCCGCAGCATTCCGTTCTGGGCTGCAGGCGTGAGCCTGTACGCGGCCAACACCAGTTCCATCAGTTTCATCGCCATCCCGGCCAAGGCCTTCGAGACCAACTGGCAGTACCTGACCAACAACCTGATCGCGGTGATCGGGCTGATGTTCGTGGCGGTGTGGATCGTGCCGCTGCTGCGCCGACTCGACCTGATGAGCGTGTTCAGTTACCTGGAAACGCGCTTCCACCCGGCCATCCGCATGCTCGCCAGCGGCCTTGCCATCCTCACCCAGATCGGCAGCCGCATGAGCGTGATCCTGCTGCTGCCGGCGCTGGCGATCTCCACGATTACCGGACTCAATGTCACGCTGAGCATCGTGCTGATGGGCGGCTTCACCATCATCTACACCGCGATGGGTGGCATGAAGGCGGTGATCTGGACCGATTTCGTGCAGGTGATCGTCAAGATGGGCGGCGCGATCTTCGCCATCTTTTTCATGATCTGGGCGCTGAAGGGCGGCTTCCACCAGTTCTGGACCACGGCGATGGCCGAGGACAAGATGCACTTGTTCGCCTTCAGCTTCGACCTGACCAAGGCGACGGTGTGGGGCTTCATCTTCCTGGTGCTGTTCGATGTGGTGCTGACCTTCCCGAAGGACCAGGTGCTGATGCAGCGCACGCTGTCCACCAAATCGGACAAGGAGGCGGGGCGGTCGATCTGGGCCTTTGCGGCGATCATGATCCCGGGCGGATTCATCTTCTATGGCATCGGCACGGCGCTGTTTGTCTATTACAAGACCTTTCCGGAGCGGATGAACCCGCTGCTGCCGATCGACGCGACCTTCCCGCTGTTCATCGGCGCCGAACTGCCGCCAGGCGTCACCGGACTGATCATCGCCGGTATCTTCGCGGCGGCGATGGCGACACTGTCGGGGATCATGAACAGCGTCTCGACCCTGGTGTCGGTGGATTTCTACGACCGGATCGTCAAGAACGCGGACCAGAAGAAGAGCGTGTTCTTCGCCGAGATGATGACCATCGTGGTCGGCCTGATCGGCATCGGCGTGGCGATTTTCCTGTCCAAGCTGGATGTGCATTCGTTGTTCGATGTGTCGATCGAACTGGCCGGCCTGCTCGGCGGCGGGTTTGCCGGGGCCTACACGCTGGGCATGTTCACCCGGCGCGCCAACTCGCCCGGCGTGGCGATCGGCATCGGCTGCAGCATCGTGCTGACCTTGGTGGCCTGGCACTTCGAGCTGGTGCACCCGTACTTCTACCTGGCGATCTCGATCCTGCTGTGCATCGTGATCGGCTACGCGGCCTCGTTGTTCTTCCCGGCGCCGACCCGGTCACTGGCCGGGCTGACGATCTATCGCCGGGACAAGCTGCCGCCGCGGGAGGCCGCACCGGAGGCCTGATCCGGCACATGACAACGGGCTGCGCGATGGCCGTGCCGAGTGCCGCGTCGACGGGCAGGCGCGCGCGCGGCAACGCCGGCCGGCTGGCTGCGGTACCCTCATGTGTCATGGAAACCCAATTCCTGCATACCTTCGTCACCGTCGTTGACCAGGGCTCGATGGCCGCCGCGGCGCGCGTGCTCAACATCACCCCGGCAGCAGTGGCGCAACAACTGCGCACCCTGGAGCGTGAGATCGGCGCGACGCTGATCGCCCGCGTCGGGCGTACCGTCAGCGTGACCGAGGAAGGTTCGCGGATTCTCGAACCCACCCGCAACCTGCTGCGCAGCGTCGCCGACCTGCGCAGCATCGCCAACGAAAGCCATGTCGCCGGCGAGCTGCGCCTGGGCGCGTGCCAGACCGCGTTGATCGGCATGCTGCCCGATACCCTGGCGCGCATGGTCGATGCCTTTCCGGGCATCAACGTGTTCATCAAGCCGGGCTACTCGGCCGAGTTGGTGCGCGACGTGGAACAGGGCGATCTTGATGCCGCAGTGGTCCTGCAGGCGCCGTTCTCGCTGCCCAAGACCTGCCAATGGCTGCTGCTGCGGGAAGAGCCGCTGGTGGTGCTGGCGCCGCAGGCGATGGCCGGGCGCGATCCGCACGAACTGCTGGAGACCGAGCCCTTCATCCGCTATGACCGCAACCAGTGGGGCGGCCGCCAGGCCGAGGAATACCTGCACGCGGCCGGCATCATCCCGCACGAGCGCTTCGAGTTGAACGCACTCAATGCCATCGCGGTGATGGTTGACCGCGGCCTGGGCGTGTCCCTGGTGCCGGACTGGGCGCCGCCATGGCCGGAAGGCCTGAAGCTGGTCCGGATCGCGCTGCCAAACCCCTCTGTTCCGCGCAAGATGGGCATTGTCTGGTCCCGATCCAGCGTGCGTGAGCGCCTGGTTTCGGTGTTCGTCAAGGAAAGCCAGCGGGCATCCGCAACAAAACCTAGCCTCTGAAAGTAGGCGGCGCAGGTTCTACCCGTGGTGCCGAGCGCATAGGCTTCGCGCAACAGGGGCGCCGGGAGGGCGCTGGGGAATGCGCGGGTCGTTCGCGGGTTCCGTTTTGAAAACTACTGCCGGTCGGGGCGCTCCCTGCGTGCTTCCGCGGCGTTATAACAACGGGACCACGCCATGCTCAAGCCTCTCTCCGTCGCGATCGCCTCGATCCTGTTCGCCTCCGTCGTCAGCACCGCCGCGCACGCGCAGGACGCGGCCACGCCCGATCCGGCCACCGCCAGCAATCCGGAGGACCCGAACGCCGCCGATGCAAAGAACGCTGCCAAGAAGCCGCCGGGCAAGGTCGTCAACCTGCAGGGCCTGATCGTTACCGGCCAGCGCAGCCCGAAGGCGATCGAGCAGATTCCGGGCGCAATCAACGTGGTCAGCCTGCAGGAAGTCGCGCATACCCTGGCGATCACCGATGACGCCACCGCGGTTCTGGCGCGCACGGTGCCCGGATATTCCGAATCTTCGCAGGCGATGAGCAACTCCGGTGAGAACCTGCGTGGCCGCATCGCGCTGCGCCTGTTCGACGGCGTGCCGCAGGGCTCGCCCCTGCGCGAAGGCACCCGCAACGGCACCTTCACCGACATGGGCGTGGTCGGCCGGATTGAAGTCATCAACGGCCCGTCCGCGTCCGAAGGCATCGGCGGCGCCGGCGGCGTGATCAACTATATTTCCAGGACGCCGAGCAAGGAAGGCAGCGAGACCACGATCAACGCCCGCTACAGCACCCAGTTCGGCGACGACAGCGAGGGCTGGAAGCTTGGCGTCACCGAAGCCTACAAGAGTGGTGATTTCGATTTCATCGGCAGTATCGCGCGGATTGATCGCGGTATTTCCTATGACGGCAATGGTCGCCGCGTCGGCATGAACACCTCGGGCTCGGTGTCCGACTCCACTGCCAACAACATCTTCCTCAAGGCCGGCTACAACTTCGGCGAGGATGGCGTGCAGCGCATCCAGGCCAGCTGGAGCAAGTTCAAGATCGAGGGCCACGGCAACTACATCCAGGTCGAAGGCTGCCGTTTCGACCCGGTCCATTGCCCGGTGCCGAGCACCAATACCTCCGAGCGCGGCCATATCGCCGGCAGCCTGGCCGAATTCAACGACTTCGAACAGTTCAATGCTCAGTACAGCCACGGTGACTTCTTCGGCGGCAGCCTGGTGGTGGATTACTACTGGGCCGACCAGGCCATGCGCTACCTGCCGGAAAATTACGATGACAAGCAGATCGGGCCGGTGCCACCGGAAGGCCAGACTGCCTGCATCCCGGCCTCGCCCTGCGGACCGCGCATCTATAACCAGTCCGAGATCGATTCGAAGAAGTCCGGTATCCGCAGCTCCTGGACCCGCCCCGACCTGTTCGGCGTCGAAGGTCTGGAAATGCGCGTTGGCTTGGACCTGGTCAAGGACGAGGCGCAACAGCGGCTGGCCCTGACCAACACGGTCTGGGTCCCGCCGATGAACTACAAGAGCCAGACGCCGTGGATCCAGCTGAGTTGGGACCTGGGCCCGGTGACCATCAGCGGCGGCTATCGACACCAGAATGACGAGTTGCACGTCGACGACTACATCACCAGCTATTACCGAAATAGCGTCGCCGTGCAGGGCGGTGGCGTCAAGTACAAGCAGGACCTGAAAAACCTCGGCGCGATCTGGCGCATCGGCGGCGGATTCTCGGTGTTTGCGGCATACGGCGAGGGCTTCACCTTGCCCAACATCGGTATCCCGCTACGCAACATCAATGCGAGTGTGGCCCCGGCGAACCGCCGCGTGGACCGCATCACCGACCTGCAGGCGATCGTGTTCAAGAACAAGGAAATCGGCTTCAACTGGCGCGGCGAGAACGGCTCGCTGGCGGCGTCGACCTACAAGTCGACCTCGCCGTATGGCGCATCGCTGTCGGTCGACCCGCTGACCAACGACTTCATCCTCACGCGCGGTCAAGTCGAGATCAAGGGTTGGGAGGGCAGTGGCGAGTGGCGCTTCAGCGACACGCTGAAGGTCACCGGCCTGTACTCGCACATCAATGGCCACACCGTGTTCTATCCCGGTGGTCCACTCGACAAGCCAATGGGCGTGCTCGACAACAATCCCGACAAGCTCGGCGGGTCGGTCGTGTGGAAGTTCATGCCGCAGGCTGACCTGACGTTCGGGTTCACCACCTTGTTCGACCGCGACCTGGTGGGCGACGGAGTGCGAACCGTCCCGACACCCAGGACCTACCACTACGAAGAACACACCAAGGGCTACACACTGTTTGACCTGGGCGTGAACTACACCACCGATGATTTCGGCAGACTGACCCTGGGCATCGAGAACGTCTTCAACAAGCAGTACATCCTGAGCTGGTCGCAGGTGCCGGGCTACCAGAACTACTGGGCTGGCCGTGGTCGCATGGTCTCGCTGAGCTGGGCCTACACGTTCTGATTGCTTCTCGAACCGGCGACGTTCCCACGTTGCCGGCGCCCCCTCCCGTCGCGTCCCCCGGCGCGGCGGGAGACGGGCCTCCGGTAGGATGGGTTCCATGTCCAGCGCAATGACCGTCGCCTTGCTCGCCGGGTGGCTGGCGGGTGCAGGTGCCTCGGGCGCCGCTGCCGCCGCGTCGCCAGCGGCCGTGGCTCCCGCAGTCGCCGCGGCTTCCGCAGCCGCCGCGGCCTCGGCCCAGGCGCCACTTCCCGTTGCCAGCGCCGCGTCCGAGGGGTTCTCGCCCGAGCGCCTGCAGCGGCTGCATGATTTCCTGCACACAAGCACATCCGCGACTGGTTATGCGGGTGGCGTCACCCTGATCGCCCGCCACGGCCATATCGTCGATTGGCGGGCCTACGGCTATCGCGATCTCGCGCGCACGCAGCCGATGCGGCGTGATGACATCTTCCGGATTTATTCGATGACCAAGACGGTGGCCTCGGTCGCCGTGCTGATCCTGATGGAGGAGGGCAAGCTCTCGCTCGACGATCCGGCGACCATGTACCTGCCGGAACTTGGCGCAATGCGCGTGCTGGCGGGCGGCACTGCGGACGCACCGCAATGGCGTG
>JBKJMY010000051.1:0-6842 GCA_046596115.1 Arenimonas sp. | reverse complement strand
CATCGAGACGTTGCTGTGGGACATGAAGAAAATGTTCCCGAACCTCGATTGGTACAGCCCATCATGTGGTATGCCGATGCGCTGTACCAATCGAGGTTCGGGAACATTTTCTTCATGTCCCACATCAACGTCTCGATGCGCTCGCTGACGTCGAACAGCACCTGGTTGCCACCCTCGGCGCACAACTCGCGGGAGATTTCCTTGATGATCGGATTGCGCGGGTCGGAGACGGTGTACACCGGGTGGCCGAATCCGATCACCACTTCGCGACGCTCGACGCGCGCGCGGATGTCGGCCTCGGCCGCATCGGCGCTGTCGTAGCGACTGATGATTTCCATCGCCACTTCATTGGCGCCACCGTGCTTCGGGCCGCGCAATGCACCGATCGCTCCGGTGATGCAGCTGAAGATGTCCGAGCCAGTGCCGGCGATGACGCGCGCAGCGAACGTGCTGGCGTTGAACTCATGCTCGGCGTAGAGGATCAGTGAACGATCGAGCGCACGCGCATGCGTCGCGCTGGGTGGGTGGCCGTGCAGCAAGTGCAGGAAATGCCCAGCGATGGAATCATCATCGGTCTCGCACTCGATGCGGCGAGCATTGCGGGTGAACTGCCACCAGTACAGGAGCATCGATCCGAAACTTGCCATCAGCTTGTCGGCAATGTCGCGCGCTTCCCAATCCGCGTGGCCTTCGCGCTCGGGCAAAATGGTGCCCAGCACCGAGCAACCGGTGCGCAACACATCCATCGGGTGCGCATTTGCCGGAATCAGTTCCAGGGCATCGGTGACGATCGCGGGCAGGCCGCGCATGCGCATCAGCTTGGTGCGATAGGCCTTGAGTTGCGAAGCGGTTGGCAGCTTGCCGTGGACGAGAAGGTGCGCGACCTCCTCGAACGTGCTGCTGTGGGCAAGATCCTTGATGTCGTAGCCACGGTAATGCAGGTCGTTGCCGCTGCGGCCGACGGTGCACAGCTCGGTATTGCCGGCGGGCGTGCCGCTGAGGGCAACCGATTTCTTGACCCTCGGGGCCGGGTTGGCCTCGGTCGCCGCAGCCTGGTTGCTTTCGCTCATCTTCAAAACTCCCTCTTTTCCTGGGCAAACAGCGCGTCGAGCTTGTCCTCATAGGCATGGTAGCCAAGGAAGTCATACAGCGCGTCGCGCGTCTGCAACGTGTCGATGATGTTTTTCTGGGTGCCATCGCGACGCACGGTTTCATAGAAATGCAGCGCCGCCTTGTTCATCGCGCGATACGCGCCACAGCAATACAGGGCGATGTCCACGCCGGCCTCGCGCAGTTCGTCCACGGTGTAAAAAGGCGTGGCGCCAAATTCGGTGAGGTTGGCAAGTACCGGTACCTTGACCGCTACCTTGACCTTGCGGAAATCATCCAGCGAACGCATCGCCTCCGGGAACACCATGTCGGCGCCGACCTCGACGTAGGCGACGGCGCGCGCAATGGCCGCGTCCAGGCCTTCGACCGCAGCAGCGTCGGTGCGCGCCATGATCACGAAGGATGGATCGCTGCGCGCGTCCACGGCGGCCTTGATGCGATCCATCATTTCGCCGGTGCTGACCACTTCCTTGCCGGGACGATGGCCACAACGCTTCTGGCCAACCTGGTCTTCCATGTGCACGGCGCCGACGCCGACGTTCTGGAACGCGCGGACCGTACGCCCGATGTTGAAGGCGCCGCCCCATCCAGTGTCGATATCCACGAGCAGCGGCATGCCGGTCGCGTCGACGATGCGACGGGCGTCGGTGAGTACGTCTTCCATGGTGCTGATGCCCAGGTCGGGCACACCCAGGGAGTTGGCAGCGACGCCGCCACCGGACAGGTACAGAGCCTTGTAGCCGGTGCGCTTGGCCATGAGGCCGGCGTACGCGGTGATCGCACCCATTACCTGCAGCGGCGATTCGTCGGCGACGGCGGCGCGGAAGCGCGCGCCGGCGGAACTGGATTGCGTCATCGTGGTTCCTTCATGCACAAGGGCGACCAGCAGGCGGCCTTTGCTTTGGCCTTACAGCAGGCTTGCAACACCGGCGCGTTCTTCCTCGAGCTCGGCCAGGGTCTTGTCCATCATGCCGCGGCTGAACTCGTCGACTTCCAGCCCCGGCACGATCGTGTAGTCGCCATTGGCGCAGATCACCGGGAAGCCATACATCACGCTCTCGGGGATGCCGTAGCTGCCGTCGGAGGGCACGCCCATCGTGGTCCACTCGCCGCTGGTGCCCAGTACCCAGTCATGGATGTGGTCGATGGCCGCATTGGCGGCGGAGGCTGCCGACGACAGGCCGCGCGCTTCGATGATCGCCGCGCCGCGCTTGCCGACGGTCGGGATGAAGCTGCCGCGGTTCCAGGCTTCGTCGCCGATTGCGTCCTTCACCGACGCGCCAGCGATGGTGGCGAAGCGGTAGTCCGGATACATGGTCGGGCTGTGGTTACCCCACACCACCAGGCGCTTGATGTCGCCGACGGCCTTGCCGGTGCGCCTGGCGAGCTGGCCCAGCGCGCGGTTGTGGTCGAGGCGGAGCATCGCGGTGAAATTGCGCGGGTCGAGATCCGGCGCGGACTTCATCGCGATGTAGGCATTGGTATTGGCCGGGTTGCCGACGACGAGCACCTTGCACTGGCGCGATGCGACGGCGTTCAATGCGGCGCCCTGCGCGGTGAATATCTTTGCATTTTCCAGCAGCAGGTCCTTGCGCTCCATGCCCGGTCCGCGCGGGCGCGCACCGACCAGCATGGCGATGTCGGCATCCTTGAACGCGACCAGCGGATCATCGGTGCCGACCATCCCGGCCAGCAGCGGGAACGCGCAATCCTCCAGCTCCATCATCACGCCCTTCAGCGCGGCCTGGGCTTTGTCCATCGGCAGCTCGAGCATCTGCAGGATCACCGGCTGGTCCGGGCCGAGCATTTCGCCCGAGGCAATGCGGAACACGAGGGAGTAGCCGATCTGGCCAGCGGCACCGGTGACGGCGACGCGCATTGGAGTCTTGGTGGTCATGGGAAGTCCGTGATTCGTTGAATGGTGGTTGGTTCGACGCTGTGTCGTGGTTTGCCTGGTGATTGGCCGGGGCATCGCTCGGCGAGCACGGGCCGACCTACTGCAACTCGGCGAAGAATTCCTGGAAACGACGCAGGCCTTCGGGCAATTGCGCCGTCGGGCAGGTGTAGGAAATACGCAGCGCCCGTGGCTCGCCAAATGCCGAGCCCGGCACACAGGCCACGCCCTTGGCCTCGAGCAGCGCATTGCACAACTCCACGTCGTTGCCGATCGCCATGTCGCCATGGCGCTTGCCAAACGCAAAGCTGACGTCGGGGAACACGTAGAACGCGCCCTCCGGCTTGGGGCAGACCAGACCGGGGATGGCGTTCATCACGGCCATCACCTGGTCACGCTTGGCCTGAAACTCGGCGCACTTCGCCGTCGGAATGTCCTGCGGGCCGCTCAGCGCGGCGACCGCACCCGCCGTCACGATTTCGGGAATGTTGGTGATGTGGTTGGAGTTCAGCACCGTCACCGCCTGCGCCACCGACTCCGGGCCAAGCATGAAACCGACCCGCCAGCCGGGCATTCCGTAGGTCTTGGAAAGCGAGTCCACGAAGATCATGCGGTCGCGCAGCGACGGTTGGCTGTGCGCGAAGTTGTGGTAGCCGATGCCGTCGAACACCATGCGATTGTAGATGTCATCGCAGATGATCCAGGTATCGGTATGGCGCACCAGCACGTCGGCCAGCGCCTCGATCTCGGCCTTGGTGTAGGCCATGCCGGTCGGGTTGTTCGGGTTGTTGAACAGGAATATCTTCGGCTTCTGCGCCAGCGCGGCGTCGAGCTGGGCCGGCGTCAGCTTGTAGTTCTGGCTGGCCGGGCACGGCAGTTCCAGGCGCCTGGCGTTGCAGATGTCGGCGATGTCGGCATAGGTGGTCCAGTACGGCACTGCGTAGGCCATCGTGTCGCCTTCGTCCAGCAGGGCTTCGCCGAGGTTGTAGAGCACGTGCTTGGCGCCAATACCGGTGGAGACGTTCTTGCGCCCGTAGCCGGTCAGGCCCACGGCTTGGACGTGCGTGAGGAAGGCATCGAGCAAGGCGTCGGCCCCGCGATTGGAGCCGTACTGGCCGGAATCGTGGTCGAGTGCCTCGCGTACTGCTGCGTAGACGTGCGGGCCAGGCAGGAAATTCGGAACACCGATGGAGAAACTGATGATGTCGCGACCTGCGGCCTTCAGGGCCTTGGCTTTGTCGGCGACTGCCATGATGGCGCTGGGCTTGGCGCGGCCCATCCGGCGGGCGAGCTGGGGCATCGAAAACCTCGTCATGTTGGGCGTGGCGATGGCTGTGAAACGCCGCCATCTAGCATCGGGATTGTACCACTGGCCTCTCGGCTTCAAGGCCGCCCGCCCCGGCCTGTGCGGCGCCGGGAGAGCCTGGTCGATGCCTGGTGTCAGGCGTCGAGTACCTTGTTCCACTCCGCCACGCGGTCAGCCTGCGCGGCCAGCAACGCGTCGGCATCGCCGGAAATGCGGATGCTCTCGATCTTGTCGCCGCCGCGGATCGCATCGACCACAACCTGGTCTTCCGCACCGACAATTTCGCCGAACACAGTGTGCTTGCCGTCGAGCCAGGGCGTAGCCACGTGGGTGATGAAGAACTGACTGCCATTGGTGCGCGGGCCGGCATTGGCCATGGACAGCACGCCGCCGCGCTCGTGGCGCAGATCGGCCCGGGTCTCGTCCTCGAACTTGTAGCCGGGGCCGCCGGTGCCGGTACCCTGGGGGCAGCCGCCCTGCACCATGAAATCCGGGATTACGCGGTGGAAACTCAGCCCGTCGTAGTAGCCGCGTTTGACCAGGTTCACGAAGCTGGCGACGGTCACGGGGGTCTTGTCGCCGTGCAGGCGCAGATGAATCGGTCCCTTGGACGTGGTGATGGTGGCGGTCAGGTCGGACATGGCGGGCTCCTTGGGGGTCGAGTGGGGTCGAGCAGGGTCGAGTGGGGTTGAGCAGGGTCGATCCGGCAAGGATAACAGCCGACGGGCGTCCGGCCCCCGCACCAGCTATACTTGCCGGCTACCCAATTCATCCGCGTCCCGATGCCCAGGGGCGTCGCCAGCCATGTCCATCGAAAAGCTCCGCAATGTCGCCATCGTCGCCCACGTCGACCATGGCAAGACCACCCTCGTTGACCAGCTGCTCAAGCAGTCCGGCACGTTCAGCGAACGCACCGTCACCACTGAACGGATGATGGACAGCAACGACCTGGAAAAGGAACGTGGCATCACGATCCTGTCCAAGAACACGGCCATCCGCTGGACCTCGCCTGCCGGCGAGGAATACCGGATCAACATCGTCGACACTCCGGGCCATGCCGACTTCGGCGGCGAGGTCGAGCGCGTGCTGTCGATGGTCGATTCCGTGCTGATCCTGGTTGACGCCATGGACGGCCCGATGCCGCAGACCCGCTTCGTGACCCAGAAGGCCTTTGCGATGGGCTTCAAGCCGATCGTTGTGGTGAACAAGGTTGACCGGCCGGGCGCCAGGCCGAGCTGGGTGCTGGACCAGACCTTCGACCTCTTCGACCGCCTCGGCGCATCCGATGAGCAGCTCGACTTCCATACCGTCTACGCCTCGGCGCTGCATGGCTTCGCCGGCCTCGAGCCTGACGTGACCTCGGGCGACATGACCCCGCTGTTCCAGGCGATCGTCGACCACGTGTCGCCGCCCCCGGTGGACATGGATGGCCCGTTCCAGATGCGCGTCACCTCGCTGAGCTACAGCAACTATGTCGGCATCATCGGCATCGGCCGCGTGCAGCGCGGCAAGGTGCGGAGCAATATGCCGGTGTCGATCGTCGATCGCGAGGGCAAGGTCCGCACCGGCAAGGTGATGCAGGTGATGGGCTTCCTGGGCCTTGAGCGCCTGGAAGTGGACGAAGCCAACGCCGGCGACATCATCGCCATCTCGGGCATCGACAACCTCAGCATCTCCGACACGGTCTGCGCCGTGGACACGCCCGAGCAACTGCCGGTGCTGACCGTGGACGAGCCGACCATCAGCATGACCTTCCAGGTGAACAATTCCCCGTTCGCCGGCAACAAGGATCGCAGCGGTGGCAAGTTCCTCACCTCACGCCAGCTGCGCGACCGCCTGATGCGCGAAGCCCTGCACAATGTCGCGCTCAAGGTCGAAGAGACCGACGATGCCGACAAGTTCAAGGTCAGCGGCCGCGGCGAGTTGCACCTGTCGATCCTGATCGAGACGATGCGCCGCGAGGGCTATGAGCTCGCCGTGTCGCGTCCGGAAGTGATCGTGAAGATCATCGACGGCCAGAAGATGGAGCCGATCGAAAGCCTGGTGGTGGACCTCGAAGAGCAGTACCAGGGCGGCGTCATGCAGCGCCTGGGCGAACGCCGTGGCCAGCTCACCAACATGGAGCCGGACGGCAAGGGTCGCGTGCGCATCGACTTCATGATCCCGGCACGCGGACTGATCGGCTTCCAGACCGAGTTCCGCACGATCACCGCGGGCACCGGCCTGCTGTTCCATGTGTTCGACCATTTCGGTCCGCGTTCAGAAGGCGCCATCGCCGAGCGCCAGAATGGCGTGATGATCTCCAACGGTACCGGCCCCTCGCCCGCCTACGCGCAGTTCTTCATGCAGGAGCGCGGCCGACTGATGGTCGAGCCCGGCGAAGAAATCTATGAGGGCCAGATCGTCGGCGTCCACGCCAAGGACAATGACCTGACCGTCAACGCCCTGCGCGCCAAGCAGCTGACCAACTTCAGTGCTTCGGTATCGTCCTTGCCCGAGGCACGGAAGTTGGTCAGCTGCTTGGCGCGCAGG
>JBKJMY010000016.1:0-15456 GCA_046596115.1 Arenimonas sp. | reverse complement strand
CGCGAAACTGGAATGCAAGCGCGATCAGCAGCAGCGCACCCATCGCCAGGCTGGTATTTCCCAAGCCGAGTTTGAGGGTTTCGTTGAGGAAGTCGGCAAAGGTCTCGCCGACCGTGGTGCACAGCACCTTGATGATCCAGAAGAACGCCGTGATCATCGGCACTTTGTTGAGCATCTGGCGCGGGGTCATCGCGGACGGGAGGATTTCGCGGGTGGTTTCCATGCAGGGAGCATGCATGGCCCGTGCTGAACCGCGCGCCTCGTGCGCGGCGGAGTGGTGCCGACGGCGGTGCACTGAAAGGTGCATGAAAGATGCTTGAAAGATGCCTGAAAGATTGACGCAAGAAGAACAGCGTCAGCGGCAAATCGTTCCGCGCGGAGCGCTGCGACGTGGCCGTGCATTCAGCAGCGGACGCGCAGCATCGCTGTGCATGCCGAGTGAAGTTCAACGCGCATGGCAGGCGTAAGGAAACACCCACGATTCATTCCCTCCCGAGGATATAACAATGCGAAACATGACGATTGCAGGATTGCTCGCAGCTGCGCTGCTGCCGATGGCGGCCCTTGCCGCCGGCGCCCCGACGGCCAAGCCGGAGACCGCGAAAGTCCAAGCGGCAGAACACGCGATGGCCAAGCCGGAGTCCGCGAAAACAGAAATGGCTGAGCACGCGTCGGCGAACAGCGACGCGGCGATGCGCAAGGAAGCCAAGTTCACGATGAAGCAGGCGCGCGCAATTGCGGTCAAGGCAGCGCCGGGCACGGTCAAGAGCGGCGAGCTTGAGCGCGAACACGGCAAGCTGATCTACTCCTTCGACATCCGCACCGCCAAGCACACGCTCACCGAAGTGAACGTCAATGCGATCGACGGCACCGTGGTCGACACCCAGGTGGAGAACGCGGTCAAGGAAGCGGCCGAGAAGGTGCAGGAAGCCGCCGAAAAGAAGTAACCGCGACAATCACAATGCGATACCAGCGATGCATACCAGCGGTGCATACCAGGGGTGCGATAGCAGCGGGGCGCTTCGGCGCCCCGTTTTTCTGCCGCTCAGGCTGGCGTGAGGAAGCCGGTATACGGGATCACCACATCGAATGCGCGCTGCACCAGCCACAGCGTGGCGACGGCAACGATGGCCCACGAGCCCCAGCGCACCACGCCCACCTGGTAGAAGCGCGTCTTGCGCAACAGGAAGGCCAACGGCAGGAAGGGCAGCACGATCGCTTCCTGTCCCAGCTCCACGCCCAGGCTGAAGCCGCCGAGCGAGGCGGCCATCGCCGCCGGCGGAAGCGATAGTCCCGCCAGCGCGCTGGCGAAGCCGAGCCCGTGGATGAAGCCGAACGCGAAGGCCACGACCCAGGCGCGGCGGGTGACGATCGGATACAGGTTGTTGAGCGCCGCGACGATGATCGAGAGCGCGATACCGGACTCCACCAGCCGGCTGGGCAGGTTGACGTAACCGAGCACCGACAAGGTCAGCGTGACCGAGTGCGACACAGTGAAGCCCGAAACGACCTTGATCAGTTCGATCATCGCGCGCGAGAGTTTGCGCACCGGCAGCCAACCGGTGCCGATGTCTGCGGCGGTGTCGGCAATGGCGCGGCCGCCGGCCGCCAGCGCGATGCGCGACTGGCGGATGAGCACCGCCGGCAGCAGCAATGACAGGATGAACAACAGGTGGTCCGGCCCGGTCCAGATATGCCAGACGCCATTCACCATGAAGCTCTTGAACTGGGTCCAGTAGTTGGGATGGCGCAGGTCGAGCGTGGCGACCGTGGCCTTGGGCCCGAGCACGGCGCTGGCGGTGACGCCCTTGTGGTGGATGGTGACGATACCCCGGTGGTACGGGTCCACGTCCTGGAACAGGGTGTAGTGCACGGTCAGCTGGTTCGGGATTTCCTTGTCGCAAAGTGCGTCAAAGGTGATCACGTCGTAGGCGCCGTCGTTGTGCGAATTGACCAGTTGCCCGGTGGGGCGCAGCTCGCAGTTCAGCCCGTCGCCCTTCACGCGCACACCGGCCAGGGCATAGCGCTCGATCGCGTCGCGCTGCGCCTGCACCTCGCCCCAGGTCACCGCGCTGTCGTGGTTGGCGTCGATGTCGATCACGAAGGCCAGGTCGCGCAGGGCGATGTCGAACTGGCCATGCAGCATTTTCGGGTTCTGCGCATCGGTACGCAGGGTCAGGTAGGCGTCGCTTTCCTTGTGCGCCCAGGCGCTGGCCGGCAGCAGCGCCAGCGCAGCAGCGAGCAGGACGGCCGCGCGGGCGCGGCTCATGGCGAAGGTTTCGCGGCGGGCTTCACGGCGGGCTTCACGGCGGGCTTCACGGCGGGTTGCGCGGCGGGCTTGGTGGCGAGTTTCGCGGCGGGCTTGGCCGCGGCCTTGCCCGCAGAAGGTGGCGCGGACGCCGCGACCGGCGCAGCGGGCGTGATCGCCGCCGAGACTTTCGCCGCAAGCGCGAGCGTCCGCGGATCCTCGAACTGCGTCTTCGCGATGTAGGCGAGCACGCCGCGCGCGGCGGCGGGCTGGCCGGCCGCGAGCGCAGCTTCAAGGTAAATACGGATGTCCTCAGGCGCCCGCTGGATTGTCCAGTTGCCCTGCGCCAAGCGCAGGGCGCGCGGCGGGTCGTGCTGCAACACGAGCGCGAAACGTGCTTCCTCGCGCCCATACAGGCGGCTGTCGCCGCGCTGTTCCAGGTCATGGAAGCGCGAGGCCATGGTCGCGATGTGTTCGCGCGCGACCGGCAGTCCGAGCGCCGATTCCGCCAGCACCTGGCGCAGGAATGACGTGTCCGATTGCGAGTAATCCTTCACCAGTGCGAGCGCCTCGGCCGGCCGGCCGGCATCGAGCAGGAAGTCGGCAAAGTCGGCCAGCAGGAAGTTGTCGCCGGGCGCATAGCGCAGGGCGTTGCGGAACTCGAGTTCGGCCCGCTCCGATTGTCCGGAGTAGCGCGCGGCATCGGCCTGCAGCCCGTGCACCCACGCCAGGATATCGGGCGGTGCGGCGGGTTCCAGGGCGAACAGGCGGTCCAGCGTGTCCAGTGCGGGCTTGGCCTTTCCGTTGACCGTGGACCATGCCGTGATGCAGCCGGCGGTCACCAGCACGCCCGCGCTACGGAGCAGGTGGCCACAGGCCGATCGGCCGACCGCCATGTCACCCTGCACCAGGGCCACCGAGGACAGCGTCAGCCAGGCTTGCGCATTGTCGGGCTTACGCAGCACCAGGCCATCGAGCAGGCGCCGCGACTCAATGAACTGGTGCCGGCTCTGGAAGATGGTGGCCGCCACAAGCAGCGCATCGTCCGGCGGCGGGCGACGCGACAACAGCGGCGCGATCACCGCCTGCGCGCGGCCCAGGTAGCGCGCATCGCCGGTGTCGCGGCCATAACCGACGTAGGCAAGCGCCAGCGCGACGGCGGCGGCCGCATCGTTTGGCGCGGCGCGCGCGCGCGACTTGAGCACGGCGAACTGGCGCACACGCGGGTCACTCGTGGACGGCAGCCGCTCCAGGACTGTGGCATGACTCGGGGGAACGTAGGGCGTGGCTGCCGACGCAGCCGCGACCGCGTCGGCCGACACGAACAACAGCAGCGCGGCAATCATCGCACGCAGGTCAGAAGGCATAGCGCAGGCTCAGTCGCAGGGAACGCGGTTCGAACACATGGTAGTGGATGTCGTCCACGCCAGTGTCGGGCTCGCCCTGCAAGCGCGAGGTGAAGAAGTAGTCGACGTCGTGGTCGCGGCTGTCCAGTACGTTCAGCACGTCCAGGAACAGGCCGACCCGGCCGACCTCGCGACCGACACGCAGGTTCAGCAGGGTGGAGCCCTTCGAGCGCACGCTGTTGTCCTCGATCAAAGGATATGCGCCGAAATGGCGCAGGCGCGCACTGGCCAGCCAGCCACTGTCGGTCTTGTACAGGACATCCGCGCTCACGATCAACGGGATGGAACCGGGCACTTCGGAGCCAAGGGGATCGGGGTCGGTGAATTTCGCGCGGCTGTAGGACGCCTCGACGTCGGCGCTCAGGTGCTCGCTGCCAAACCAGGACAGCGCGAACTCCACGCCATCGCGCTTGGTCGGCCGACTCGGCTCGGTGGTGCCGCCGTCGCCGGTGAACAGCAGCTCGGAGTCCAGCTTGAGCGTCCACAGCGACAGCGTCGCCTGCAACTTGCTGCCCAGGTACAGGCGGCTGCCGAGCTCGGCGCCCTTGGATCCGACCAGCGGCGTGACCGGGTCCGCGGGCTCGCCGCTATTGGGGTCGACGCGAATGGTCGTGCCGCGCGCATCGTTGGAATGGAAGCCCGTGCCGACGCTCGCGTACAGGTCGAGCACCTGGATGGGGTGGTAGATCAGGCTGGCCTTGTACGAGGCCTTGCCCGCACTGGCGGTGCCGGAGTTGGCCGCGAGCGAGCTGTCCACCTTGAACCGGTAAGCGTCGTAGCGCACACCGACATAGCTGCGCAGCACATCGTTGAAGCGGAACTCGTTGGCGGCGAACACGCCGACACTGCCTTCGCCCACCGAGTCGTTACGTACTGTCCCAGTGATCTGGCGACGCACCGTGTGGAACAGGGCGACCTTCCCGATGTCGTCGTAGCGACCCTCCGCGCCGACCCGCCAGCGGCTGCGCCCTTGCTCCCACTGCTGCGACAGGTTGAAGCCGTACACCTGGCGCCGGTCCTCCTGCTTGAACTGGTCACCATCCACCGGGTTATCGAGGAAATAGGTGAAGTTCGACCACAGGTCCAACTGGTAGTCGATGGCGTAGGCCGAGGCATCGAGGTTGCCGCCGAACGCCGGCCCATTCCAGCCGCCGGACAGGCTGTAGCGCGACGAACGACCGCCGTCGGTGGGTTCGAGCTGGCCGAAGGGATCGATCAGTCCCTGGTCCACCGCGCGCTGCGGGATCTGGTCGGGGGAATTCCAGGTGTTGCGGTAGCCCATCAGCGTGAGGTGGGCGGTGCCACCCGCGGCGGGTGCACTGTAGCGCAGCAGGCCGCTGGCCTTGCGTACGTTCTCGGACAGGTCGGTCCACGGGCCGTCGTAGGTCTGCAGTTCCGCCGCATACAACAGGTTACCGCTGCCGGCCTTCACCGAGTCCAGCACCAGTCCGCGCACATAGCCGTACTGCCCGGTAGTGAGCAGGGCCTGGCCTTCGGGCAGCGTGTCGGCGAGCTTGAGCTGCACCGATCCGGCGGAACTGAAGTCGCCGACATCGGCGTAGTAGGTGCCCTTGCGATAGGTCAGTTCGCCGACGGTTTCGGGGATGAGGAAGTTGAGGTCGCTGTAGCCCTGGCCATGCGCATGGGTGCGCATGTTCACCGGCATGCCATCCACGAACGTGGCGAAGTCGGTGCCATGGTCCAGGTTGAAGCCGCGCAGGAAGTACTGGTTGGCCTTGCCGCTGCCCGAATGCTGGGTGATGACCAGGCCGGGGATGAACTCCAGCAGGTCGGCGGTGCGATTGCTCGGCCGCGCGGCGATCTCGGCCTGGCCGATCGATCCCTCCGACGCGGAGATCGCTTCGCCGACCAGGTTCTCGCGATGGCCGACCACGACGACCTGGCCGAGCGCGGCGACGCGCGGCTTGGCGGGCGGCTTGACGGCGGCGGTGGTCGTGTCATCGGCGGTGCTATTTGTGGCGGTGCTGTCTACGGCGGTGCTGTCTGCGGCGGTGCTGTCTGCGGCGGTGCTGTCGTCAGTGGCGGGGCTTGCCGCAGCAGCGGGCCTTGCGAGGGTTGGCGTTGCGAGCGCGGCTTGCAGCGGCAGCGAGGCGAGCGCGAGCAGCAGGGCGACGCGCAGGCGCGTCGTTACAAGGTGGAGCGAGGGGTCGTGCATGGCGGTTCTCCGGCAACGGCGCATGTCGCGCCGATCCAAGGCAATCGACGGCCGGACGCGCTGGCGGCCGGTCGTGCGGGCGGAGTACTTGGGCCGGGTGCAAGCGGGCACGCGGTACGCGTGCCGATGCGGCCCGGCGCGATCAGGCGCGCGGAGGCCGTTCGGGCGCGACATTGCGCCGCTGCGGAAACTGGACGCCGTCCGATGGATGGATCGCCGCGTCGGAGGTCGTCGCCAGCCCGACCTGCCACGCCGGTGCCAGTGACCAGACGATGTCCACGTCGTGCTTGCCCGGCAGCGTGGCCACGGCCGGATCGCTGCCGTCGTCGGCCACATACACCACGCCGGGCGCGCCGGGGTCGTGCGCGTGGCGTTGGGTATCGTCGTGCCCGGTTGGTGTGCGCCGCGCGTCGATGTCGAGGACCACCAGGACGTCGTCGGCCCGTAACACGTGCGTGCCGCCCAGAACGACGACCGGGGGAAGACCGGCGCGGTGAAGGTGGTAGTGCGGCGGCCAGGCCTGTTGCACCGGCAGCGCGATGCCCTGGATGGCCAGAAGCATCAGCAGTGCCCAGCCCAGCAGCGCGCGCATCGACAAGCCAGCGCGACCGCGACAGCGACCGCCGAGCATTGCCGGGCTTCGCCTGCCGGGCCTGCGCTGGTGTTGCATCTGCAATGGCCGGACCGTGTCCAGGATCGCCCCTTCCTTGGGTGCGCGGAATCGATGGGTCCGCCGCCGCAGCAGCGTGGGGCTAGCGAAGTCAGCACGCCGTGAAGAGAGCTGGAAAGATGGCACGCGCGACGGCAACGAACGCGGTGCTGCCGGGGGCTCAGGGCTTGCTCCTTCGGGCACCAAGCAGCGCGCTCATCGCCGAACCCATCACCACCAGCAACGCGCCGACGTATCCGATCGTGCCCACTGATTCCGCAGCCACTGACACCGGGGACACGCGATGGACGCCAGAGATGACCGCCAAGCTGAGCAGCGGCGTCAGCGCCAGCACGGTCGAGACGCGCGACGCCTCCCAGTGCACCAACGCTTCAGCGAACGCGCCATAGGCAACCAGCGTATTGAGCGCGCAAAAAGCCAGCAGCGCGTAGCCCAAACCGTGCAGCCGCAGAAGCGCTGCCGGATGCGCCAACGGCAGCAGCAACAGGCTCGCCAGCAGGTAGATGAACAGCATGATCGCCGGTGAGGACAAGCGCGTGAGCAGCTGCTTTTGGATCAGCGCGTATCCCGCCCAAACCACTGCCGCCACGACAACCATCGTCGAGCCGAGCGCGTACTCGCGACCGCCAACGCTCGAGTGCCCGGACTGGTCGCGAAAAAATAGCCAGAGGCCAGCCACGATGACGGCCAGGCCGAGCCACTGTCCGGGCCGGTAGCGCTCGCGGAAGACCAGGATGCCGCCGAGGGCCATCAACAGCGGCGCCAGCTGGATGAGCAATTGGGCATTGCCCGGTGTGCTGTGTTGCACACCCAGAAGGTAAAACACGTAGTTGCCGATCAGCAGCACGCCGGCCAGCGCGAGCAGGCCCCAACGTCGACGGTCGAGCGTTGCGAAGCCGCCCAAGCCGCCACGCGCAGCGAGCCAGGCAAGCATGACTCCTCCGGCGATGACGAAGCGGATCCAGGTCAGCGTGTACGGGTCGAGCTCCGTAAGCATGACCTTCAGCGCGACCGGAAGCGTCGACCAGCAAGCCGCCGTCACCAGCGCGAGCGTGAGTCCCAGTCGCCAGCGGCCTGAGGCTTGGTGCAGTGCCATGTCGCTTCCTTCTTGCGTTGATCTCCACACAAGAATGTCCCAGGGGCTTCATCCAAAACTGACCCGCCGGGCGAGGCAGCAATCGAAGTCCGGAACGGGAGACAAGCAAGGCTAGCTGTGGCTGGGCGGGTCGGTCTTGGATGCAAACCAGCCGCGTAACTGGGCCAATGTTGGACGGCTATCAACAGGCCCAGGTCACGGGTTGGTCACGCAGGAGTTGGTGCGCCCGACAGGAGTCGAACCTGTGACCCCCACCTTCGGAGGGTGGTGCTCTATCCAGCTGAGCTACGGGCGCCTGGGCGCATTCTACATCAGCGCTGCTGGCGGCCAGCCGCCCCGGGCTGGGTCCGGGCCGCCTTGAAATGGATGTCCGGGCGCGAAAGGCCATGGCATTGCTATCCTTGCCGGCGACGGGTCCCCGATTGCAGGTTTCCGGCGCGTTGGCGGCGCCCAGGCGATGCGTACCGACACATCGATCAACGGTTGGCTGTCCGAGGTTCGCCGGCTGGAACACGACGGCGAGTTCTTCCGCGCCTATGACTTGTCGCTGCAAGGACTTGAGCGCTTCCCCGGCGATCCGCTGCTTGCGCACCGCGCCGTGCTCAACCTGTGCAATGCCGGGGCCGTGCCGATGGCGCGGCGCAAGTTCGTCGAGTACGGCCTGGCTGCGATCGGTTCCATCGAAACGCTGACGCTGGAAGGCCGTCTGCTCAAGAGCGAGGCGTTCCGGCAGCCAGCCGGGGACCAGGCGGCGCTGCTGCGCGCGGCGGCAGAGCGCTATGCGCGCGCCAATGCGCTCGCGGCATCCTCCGGGCATCCCGATGCCTATTTCCCCGGCATCAACCTGGCCACGCTGCGGCTGTTGCTTGGCGAAACGACGCAGGCGCACCAGGCCGCCCGGGAGGTCCTCGATCAGATCGAACCGCTGCTCGCCGGCGCCGAGCTCGCGCAGCGCGACGACGCCTATTGGCTGCTGGCGACCGGCATCGAAGCCTGGCTGGTGCTGGGCGACCTCGGCCAGGCCCAGGCCCTGGTCGCGCCTGCACTGCTTGCCAATGGCCGGCGCTACTCGGACCTGGCCAGCAGCGTGCGCCAGCTGCGGCGGCTGCTTGCCGCGCAGGGACTGCCCGAATCCGCGCTGGCCGGATTCGCACCGCCTGCAGTCGCGCACTACACCGGACACATGATTGCCCGCGGCGCGCGGGACCACCGCATCCAGCCGGAGGACGAGCCGGTGCTGGCGGCTGCCATCGAGGATGCCATCGATGCGCACGGCATCGGCAGCGCGTATGGCTCCCTGGCGGCCGGCGCGGACTTGCTGTTTGCCGAGGCACTGCTGCGCCGTGGCGCCGGCTTGAACGTGGTGCTGCCATTCGCTGCGGAAGACTTCGTCGAAGTGTCGGTGCGCCCCTTTGGCGCCGACTGGATCCCGCGCTTCCATGCCTGCCTGGCGCGCGCGAACACGGTACGGATTGCCACTGAAGGCACCCATGCCGGCGATGACGCGCTGATGGCTTACGCCAGCCAACTGGCCATGGGCCTGGCCGTGCTGGGCGGCCGCAACCTGTGCGCGCCGGTGCGCCAGTTGGTGATCTGGGATGCGCAGCCGGCACGCGGTGATGCCGGCACCGCGGTGGACGTGGCGCGATGGGCGCGTACCGGCCTGCCGCAAACCATCATTCCCTGCGCCGCGCCAGCCGGCACCGCGCCAGCAGGCTCCGCGCCGCAGCCCTCGCACGCCATGACCGCGCAGGCAACACTGGCGCAGGCAGCACTCGCGCAGGCGGCAGTTGCAGAGGCAGCACCCGCCGCAAGGCGCTCGCGCGCCATCCGCGCGATGCTGTTCGGCGACATCAAGGGCTTCAGCAAGTTGGGCGATGACCAGATGCCGGCCTTCGCGGACTGTGTGCTGGGCGCGATCGGCGGCGTGCTCGATCATGCCGGGCAACGGATGGCTTTCGCCAACAGCTGGGGCGATGCGTTTTTCGCAGTGTTCGACGACGCGAGCTCCGCTGCACGTTGCGCGCTTGATATGCAGGACGCCATCTCGCGCATCGACTTCGCCGCCGCCTGCCTGCCCGAGGCGATGGAGCTGCGGATCGGCGGCCATCTCGGCCCGGTGCACCGGGTCTATGATCCGATCCTGCACCGGCCGGCCTACATGGGCGCGCACGTGGTCCGGGCCGCGCGCATTGAGCCGATCACGCCGGAAGGCTGCGTCTATGTCACTGAAAGTTTCGCGGCGCTGCTGGCGTTGGAAGATGAGGCGAAGTTCGCCTGCGACTACGTCGGCGTGACCGAAGCGGCCAAGCAGTACGGGGCGATGCGCATGTTCCTGCTGCATCGCACGGCGCCGGCTTAGCAATCCACGCGGCACCGCTATGAAAACCGAACCGGACCCCGCCGCGAACGGTAGGGTCCGGGCTGCACATGCGGCCGGCCTCAGCTGGCCGTGCGGCCGTTCCAGGTTGCGGCGCTGATGCAGCTCAGGATGCCAACCAGGAGCCAGCCGAAGTGGGACAGCAGCCCCAGCGTCAGCACGAAGGTCAGCGCGCCGACGATGCAGGCGAATACGAACCACATGACCGCGGAAAAAATCCGGCCCTGCAGCAACTGCCCGAGGCCGGGAATGAACAGGCTGCAAATCGCAGCGATGACATTTCCCGTGGAACCCTGGCCCTGGCTCATCGTTCTGACTCCTATGCACCCGGGCCGCGTCGGCACGATGCCAGCCACGCCCGGGCTTACCCATAGGATGGGGCCGGCGCGGCGGCGGGCAATAGGCCGGAAGGAATGGGTGCCCGGCTTTGCTAGGCTTGCGGCCATGGCGTCCCCCCGATCCCCCGCCCCGCGTGGCCTGCTGCGCGACCGGCTGTCGCCGTACTGGCGGCTGATCCGCGGCGATCGCCCGGTCGGCACCCTGCTGCTGCTCTGGCCGACTGCCTGGGCCTTGTTCCTGGCCGCGCGCGGCCTGCCGCCGTTCAAGACGCTGGCCATCTTCCTGGTCGGCGTGTGGCTGACCCGCTCGGCCGGCTGCGTGATCAACGACTACGCCGACCGCTGGCTGGACCCGCAAGTTGCGCGCACCAGGCATCGCCCGCTGGCGACCGGTGAAGTGTCACCGCGCGAAGCCCTGTGGCTGTTCGTGGCGATGATGTCGCTGGCCTTCGGCCTGGTCTTGCTGACCAACCCGCTGACCGTCGCGCTGAGCGTGGTCGCGGTGCTGCTGGCCGCAAGCTATCCGTTCCTGAAGCGCTACACCTACCTGCCGCAGATGTACTTGGGGCTGGCCTTCGGCTGGGGTATCCCGATGGCCTTTGCGGCGATCCAGGACACGGTACCGCCGGTTGCCTGGCTGCTGTTCCTGGGCAACCTGTTGTGGACCACCGGCTACGACACCTGGTACGCGATGGTTGATCGCGAGGACGACCTGCGCGCCGGCGCCAAGTCCACCGCGATCCTGTTTGGCGACGCCGACCTGGTGGCGCAGGGCGTCTTGTACGTCGGCTTCCTGGTCACCATGTGGCTGCTTGGCCAGCGCGCCGAGCTGGGTATCAACTACAAGGCGGGCGTGATCGTGGCGGCGGGCTTCATCCTCTGGCAGTTCGTTGTGGGGCGCACGCGCCTGCCGGAAGATTGCTTCCGCGCCTTCCTGGCCAACCAGTGGGTAGGGCTGGCGATTTTTGCCGGATTCGCGCTGGACTTACTCCTCTAGCGGCTTTGTCTGCAGTGCACGCTGCTGTTGCGGCGCGCGCTTGCGCAGCGCATCCGGCTACAGGGCGCGCGCCACCGTCCACACATCCACCCGCCGCACCCCGGCCGCGCGCAGCACCCGCGCACACTCGCCCACCGTGGCGCCGGTGGTGAAGACATCATCCACCAGTGCGATGTGCGCGGGCAGCGACCCCGCGCCATGCAACGCGAATGCACCAAACACATTATCGCGCCGCGCGCCGGCGCCAAGTGCCGACTGCGGTGGCGTGTTGCGCACCCGGCGCAGCCGGTCGGCGAGCAGCGCCGGGCCGCCGTCACGATGCAGGAAGCGCGCCAGTTCCAGCGCCTGGTCGTAGCCGCGCTCGCGCAGTCGGGACAGGTGCAGCGGCACGGGCACGATGGCGTCGGGCCGCTCGGATGGATCCAGCGACCACTGCAACAGCGTGGCCAGCACCTCGCCCGCGGCCAGGTCGCCATGGAACTTGAAGCGCGGCAGCAGGCGGTCGACCGGAAAGGCATAGCGCAGCGCCGATTGCGCCAGCGACCAGGGCGGCGGCCGCAGCGTGCATTGGCCGCAGCGCGCCGCGGCGCCCTCGAGCGGCAGGGCGCATTGCCGGCAGACGTCCAGGTTCCAGGGCAACTCGGCGCTGCAAGCGGCGCACAGGTCGAGGTCGGCCTGGCCGCGCCCGGCGCACACCAGGCAGCGTGGCGCCAGCAGCAGGCGCGAGGCGCGGCGTAGCCAGCGCCGCGCGTCAAGCCCTGGTGTGCGGCGCACAAGCCCGCGGGCAGGCGTGGAAACAGCGGTATTTGCGGGCAGATCAAGCATGGCGATTTGACAGGACAGGACAGGCTTCACAGACTGCCACCCTGCCCGCTCGGGCGCCGTAGGAAAGTCGCCATGCCTGCTGTCATCCACCCTGCTGTCATCGACCCCGCTGTCATTCCACAGGCTGTGGTCCGACATGATTGGTCGCGCGATCAGGTGCTCGCGCTGCTCGACCTCCCCTTTCCGGAGCTGATGCAGCGTGCCGGCGACGTGCACCGTGAACAGTTCGACCCACGCGAGGTGCAGGTCTCCACGCTGCTGTCGATCAAGACCGGCGGCTGTCCCGAGGACTGCGCGTATTGCCCGCAGGCGGCGCGCTACAACACCGGGCTGAAGGCGCACAAATTGCTGTCGCTGGAAGAAGTCACCGAAAAGGCCGCGGCCGCCAAGGCCGCCGGCGCGACGCGCTTCTGCATGGGCGCCGCCTGGCGTTCGCCCAAGGACAAGGACCTGGCCAAGGTGGCCGAGATGGTCGGCGTGGTGAAGGCGATGGGCATGGAAACCTGCGCGACGCTCGGCATGCTCAGCGGCGATCAGGCCGAGGTACTCAAGCACGCTGGCCTGGACTATTACAATCACAACCTCGACACCGCGCCGGAGTTCTACGGCGACGTGATCAAGACGCGCGAGTACCAGGATCGCCTCGACACCCTGGCGCAGGTGCGCCGGGTCGGATTGAAGACCTGCTGCGGCGGCATCGTCGGCATGGGCGAGACACGCGAGCAGCGTGCCGGCCTGCTGCAGACGCTCGCCAACCTGCCCGAGCATCCCGGCTCGGTGCCGATCAACCGGCTGGTGCAGGTGAAAGGCACGCCGCTGCATGGCACTGCGCTGCTGGACCCGTTCGAGTTCGTGCGCATGATCGCGGTGGCCCGGATCATGATGCCGCAGTCGATGGTGCGCCTGTCGGCGGGCCGCGCCGAGATGAGCGAAGAATTGCAGGCACTGTGTTTCCTGGCTGGTGCCAACTCGATTTTCTACGGCGAAAAATTGCTGACCACCGGCAATCCCGACGTTGAGGCAGACCAGGCGCTGTTCAGCCGCCTGGGCCTGGTGGCGATGCCCGTCGCGACGCCTGCCGCTGCCGCACACACCGTGCATGCTGATGTGCTGCAGGCCGACGCATTGCAGGACGATGCTGCGGATGGCGACGCAGCGCAGGCCGATGCATCTGCGGATGGCCGACGTTCCTGCGCCGCCTGAACAAGCCATGGCACGAATCCGGCTGATTGATCGCGTGCTCGCAGCCCGCGCCGATCGTGCGGCGCAGGCACTGCTGCGTCCGCGCCGCACAATCGAGGCGCGCGATGGCGTGCACGTGCGCGTCGGCGGCCGCGCCCTGGTGAATTTTTGCAGCAACGATTACCTCGGCCTGTCCCAGCACCTGGATGTGGTGAGTGCGTTCCAGGAAGCCAGCGCGCATTACGGCGTCGGCAGCGGCGCCTCGGCATTGGTTTGCGGGCACCACGGCGAACACGCCGCGCTCGAGCGCGAAGCCGCCGAGTGGATGGGCTATCCGCGCGCCCTGCTGTTCGGCAGCGGCTACTTGGCCAACCTTGCCGTCCTGCAATCCCTGCTCGGCGATGGCGACGTCTGCGTGCAGGACAAGCGCAACCACGCCTGCCTGATCGACGGCGCGCGACTGGCCGGCTGCGAACTCAAGCGCTATCCGCACCGCGATTCGGAAGCCGCGCTGCGCCAACTGATGGCCGCGCCCAAGGGCGCCGCCCTGCTCGCCACCGATGGCGTGTTCAGCATGGATGGCGACCTGGCGCCGCTGCGCGAGCTGGCCGTGGTCTCGCGCAGCCAGGATGCAACGCTGTATGTGGATGACGCGCACGGCGCTGGTGTGATCGGGCCGTTTGGCCGCGGCAGCGTTGCGGTGGCCAACCTGGGCGCCGACGAAGTCCCGCTGCTGCTGGTGCCGATGGGCAAGGCATTTGGTGGCCAGGGCGCGCTGCTGTTCGGCAGCGATGCGCTGCTCGGACATATCGCCGAAACCGCGCGCCCGTACCTGTTCAGCATCGCCGGCGCCGGCGATGGCGGCGGCGATGCGCGCGTCGTTGCGACTGATCCGCGGCGAGCCGTGGCGGCGCGCCAGGCTGGCGTCGCTGATCATGCGGTTCCGGCGCACCGCGTTGCGCGCTGGCGTGCCCTTGCTGGAGTCCTACACCCCGATCCAGCCGGTGCTGCTGGGCGACAACGCGCGCGCGCTGGCGATGTCGGCACATCTGCAATCGGAAGGCTTCCTGGTGGCGGCGATCCGGCCGCCGACCGTCGCCGAAGGCCAGGCGCGACTGCGCGTGACGCTCAGCGCCCTGCACACCGAGGCGCAGGTGGATGGCCTGGTCGCGGCGCTGGTGCAGGCATTTGCACTCAGCGAAGTTGCGGGCGCCTGACATGCATGTGTCTGTCCGCGGCGCGGGACCTGCGCTGGTGCTGCTGCATGGCTGGGCGATGCACGGCGGCGTGTTCGACGCGCTGGCGCAACGGCTGCAGGATCGTTTTACCCTGCACATCGTTGACTTGCCCGGCCACGGCCGCAGTCACGACAGCACGCTGCCGTTGACACCCGATGCGCTGGCCGATGCCTTGCTTGAGCAACTGCCTGCGGCCACCTGGATCGGCTGGTCGCTGGGCGGGCTGGTTGCGCTGGCCGCTGCGCAACGCAATCCTGATGCCGTGTACGGACTGGGCATGCTCTGCGCCAGCCCGCGCTTCGTACGCGGCGACGATTGGCCCGAGGGCATGGACCCGGCGATCTTCCATCGCTTCGCCGACGACCTGTCCACCGACTATCGCGCTGCAGTGGATCGTTTCATCCTGCTGGAAGCCTACGGCTCCGATCATGCCCGCGAGGAAATCCGCAGCTTGCGCGAGGTGGCATTCCTGCACGGCGAACCGAGCATCGCGCGCCTGTGCGAAGGCCTGGCGGTGCTGCAGGACAGTGATCTGCGTGCCGGGCTGCCTGGCTTGCGGGTGCCGAGTCTGTGGATCGCCGGGCGACGCGATCGGCTGGTCACGCCAGCGGCGATGCAGCGCGCCGCCCATGCCTGCAACGGCCAGTACTTCGAGGTGGCCCACGCGGGGCACGCGCCATTCCTGACCCATGGCGATGTTGTCGCCGCAGCGATCATCGACGCCGTTGACGGCTGGCGTGATGCGCGCGTGGCGACTGCGAGCGCGATGCATGCGAATGTGGCCCGATGAGCGACCCGGCACGCCCGCCGTTATTCGATCGCCGGCGGCTGCGTTTCAGTTTCGGCCGCGCAGCGATTGGCTACGCGGAAGTTGCGGTATTGCAGCGCGAAGTCGAATCG
>JBKJMY010000237.1:0-3799 GCA_046596115.1 Arenimonas sp. | reverse complement strand
ATCTCCGCTGCGCCGCGCTGCCTGACGCGCGCGGTTCGATACGAGTGCGGCCTGATACTCGCGCGGCCTGATACGCGCACCCTTGCGGGCACGGCCTGGGGCGCTTGCCTGCCAGCGGCCACCCGGCCTCGACTTCACCCGCGCGAGGTTCGTGCTAGCGTTTCGCTTCCAATCTCCGGGAGCCCCGCGTGAACGCACGCGTTGCCGCCAGCAGGGTCGATCCCGTTGGCCAGCGCAGCCCACGCCCGCACGATGAGCACCACCGATCCCTACCTGTGGCTGGAAGACGTCACTGGTGAACTCGCCCTGGACTGGGTCCGGGCGCAGAACGCGGTCTCGCAGGCACAGCTGACGTCCGACCCGGATTTCGAACGCCTGCGGCGTGACTTGCGCGCCATCCTCGACTCCGATGCACGCATCCCCGAGGTCACCCCGCGCGGCGGCTACTGGTACAACTTCTGGCGCGACAAAGCCCATCCTGCGGGCCTGTGGCGACGCACCACCCTGGACGAATTCCGCAAGCCCGCGCCGGCCTGGGACGTGCTGCTCGACCTGGATGCGCTCAACGCCGCCGAATCGGCCAACTTCGTCTGGCACGGCGCCGACTGCCTCAAGCCCGATTACGATCGCTGCCTGCTCGCCCTGTCGCGCGGCGGGGCCGATGCCGACGAAACGCGCGAGTTCTCGATCAGCCAGCGCGCGTTCCTGACCGATGGTTTCGTCCGTCCGGAGGCCAAGGGCTCGCTGTCCTGGCGCGACCAGGACAGCGTTTACGCTGCCACCGACTTCGGCGACGGGTCCATGACCAGCTCCGGCTATGCGCGCATTGCCAAGCTGTGGCGGCGCGGCACACGGCTGGCGGACGCGGCCACGGTGTTCGAAGTGCAGCCCGACGACCTGGCCGTCGCCATCTATCGCGACCATGACACCGGCTTCGAACGTGATCTCGCCGTGCGCGCCATCGCTTTCTACAAAGACCAATTGTTCCTGCTCGATCAGGGCACCGGCGCGCCGCGCCAACTCGACTTGCCCGACAGCGCGAGCAAATCGGTGCATCGCGAGTGGCTGACGATGGAATTGCGCGACCCGCTCAATGCGGATGGCAGGCAGTTTCCGGCCGGCGCGCTGCTGGCGATCGACTTCCAGCGTTTCCTCGCCGGCGCGCGCGACTGGACGGCGCTGTTCACGCCCGATGCGCACAGTGCGCTGGCAGGGGCGACGTGGACGCGTCACCACCTGCTGCTGAACGTGTTGGAGGATGTCAAGAACCGGATCATCGTGCTGACGCCACGGACATCCGGCCCCTGGTCGCGCGCCGCGCTTGAAGGCGCGCCCACGCTCGGCGCCATCGCGGTGGGCGCGGTGGACGACGAGGCAAGCGACGATTACCTGATGTCGGTCACCGATTTCCTCACGCCCAGTTCGCTCCTGCTTGGCACGGTCGGTAACGCGCCGGCGCTGCTCAAGCAGTTGCCCGCGTTCTTCGACGCCACCGGCTTCGAGGCGACCCAGCATTTCGCAACCAGCAAGGACGGCACCAGGATCCCGTACTTCGTCGTTGCGCACGAGGACATCAAGGCGAACGGCCGCAATCCCACGTTGCTGTATGGCTATGGCGGCTTCGAAATTTCCCTGCTGCCCGGCTATTCAGCGGGCGTCGGCCGCGGCTGGCTGTCGCAGGGCGGGGTGTACGTGCTGGCCAATATCCGCGGTGGTGGCGAATACGGCCCGCGCTGGCATGCCGCGGCGCTGCGCGAAAACCGCAACAGGGCCTATCAGGATTTCGCCGCCGTCGCGCAGGACCTCATCGATCGCCGGATCACCTCAGCACCGCATCTTGGGATCCAGGGCGGCAGTAACGGCGGCCTGCTGATGGGCAACATGCTGGTGATGTACCCGCAGCTGTTCGGTGCCGTCGTCTGCCAGGTTCCCTTGCTGGACATGAAGCGCTACAGCCATTTGCTTGCTGGCGCGTCGTGGATGGCCGAATACGGCGACCCGGACAAACCCGAAGACTGGGCGTTCCTGCAGCGCTATTCGCCCTACCACAACGTGCGCGCCGAGGCCCTGTATCCGCCGGTCCTGTTCACCACATCCACCCGCGATGATCGCGTCCATCCGGGCCATGCGCGTAAGATGATGGCCCGTATGGCCGGGCAGGGCCATGACGCGCTGTATTACGAAAACATCGAGGGCGGGCATGGCGGTGCGGCCAACAACGAACAGGCCGCTTACATGCAGGCACTCAGTTGGACTTTCCTGAAACACAAGCTGTTCTGACCCGGGGGACGCATGACTGCTGATCGATCAACCCGAATTTTCCTCGCCGCGGCGCTGCTTGCCGCCGGCCTTGCACAATCCGCTGGAGCCATTGCCATGACCGCAACACCCAACGCCAATGCACCGGCGCCGCCGATCGCCGCGAAGAAGCCGCATGAGGTGAAAGCGCCATTCGGCGCGGTGCGCCAGGATGAGTACTACTGGCTGCGCGACGACACCCGCAAGAACCCGGAGCTGCTCAGCTACCTGGCCGCGGAGAACACCTATGCCGACGCGCTGCTCGCGTCGAGCAAGCCGCTGGCCGACACGCTGTACAAGGAAACCGTTGCACGCATCAAGCAGGATGATGAAAGCGTGCCGTACATGCTGCGCGGACACTGGTACTACAAGCGCTTCGAAACCGGCAAGGACTATCCGATCGAGGCGCGCCGCAAGGGCGACATGTCGGCGCCGGAGCAGATCCTGCTCGATGAGAACACGATGGCCGCAGGCCATGAGTTCTTCCAGGTCGGCGACGCCGATGTGAGCCAGGACAACACCCTGTTGGCATGGGTGGACGATACCGTTGGCCGCCGCCAGTACATCCTGCGGGTCAAGGACATCGCCACCGGCAAGTTGCTGCCCGATGAAGTGCCCAACGTCGAACCGAACATTGTCTGGGCCGACGACAACCGCACCATCATCTACATCGAAAAGGACCCGGTCACGCTGCTGTCAAAGCGCGTGAAGGCGCATGTCCTGGGCACCCCGGCATCGGACGACAGGCTGCTTTACGAAGAGCCCGACGACACCTACTACATCGGCGTGTCGCGCACGCGCTCGGACAAATTCATCTGCATTACTTCCGACAGCACCGTGAGCACCGAGGTGCGCTGCACGCCCGCGGCTGCGCCTGGTGCATTTGCGGTGATTGCGCCGCGCCAGCGCGATTTCGAATACCAGGCCGACCACCTCGGTGATCGCTGGGTGATCCGCACCAACTGGAAGGCGCGCAATTTCCGCCTGATGCAACTGGCCGGTGACGCACCCTTGGGCGATCGGGCGCGTTGGACCGAGCTGGTGCCGCACGACGAGAAGGTCTACATCGAGGATTACGAATTGTTTGATGGCTTCATCGCCATCGAGGAGCGCTCGGGCGGCCTGCTGCGCCTGCGCACGCTGGGCAACGACGGCAAGAGCGAGTACGTCGCCTCCGAGGAGCCGGCCTACACGATGGGATTGTCCACCAATGCCGAGCCCAACACGCCGTGGCTGCGTTACAGCTACACCTCGCTGACCACGCCCAATACCACCTACGAGGTGAACCCGGCCAGCGGCGAGCGCAAGCTGCTCAAGCGTGACCCGGTATTGGGCGGCTACGATCCGGCCAACTACGTCACCGAGCGCCTGTGGGCGACCGCGCGCGATGGCGCGAAGATCCCGGTGTCGGTGGTGTACAAGAAAGGCTTCAAGCGCGACGGCACCGCGGCGCTGTTGCAGTACGCCTATGGCAGCTACGGTCTGTCCACCGATCCGGGTT
>JBKJMY010000230.1:0-7736 GCA_046596115.1 Arenimonas sp. | reverse complement strand
CGTTCGTCCACCAGCTTGAAGCTGTTGAACACGATCAGCAGGGCGAGCACGGGCAGCAGCCAGCCGAGCGGATTGCCACCGCCACCACTGAACAGGTCGCGCAGGCGCTGGCCAATGCCGCCCAGCCCACCGCCCGGCCCGCGTGTGCCCCAAGGGTTCTGCTTGCCCTTTCCGGGCTGGTTCCAAGCCATGCGTGCTCCGTTCAGGCGCCGTCGGCGGCGCTGTTGTTCAACTTATTGATTGTAGGTAGGGGCGGAAGGGGCCACAAGCAAGAGCGGATGCAGCACATGGCCGCCGGATTCCTCCGCCAGGCGCTCGGCGACCGACAAGGGCATGTCCAGTTCCAGCTGCCAGCCGGCCTCGTCGGCCGACTCGGAGCGCACCGCACCGGCTGCGTGAAGACGCGAGCGAAGCCGGCCCGCCGCCGGCCCCAGCTGCAGGGTGCCGGCGATCCGACGCTCGGCGAAGCGGCGCGAAAGCGCGCCGCGCAGCAGGTCAAGACCGTCATCGTCACGCGCCGACAGCCAGATCCTGTCGCGAGCTGTTTCACCGCCGGGCGCCGGCGCCACCGCATCTTCGCGTGGGCTTTGGCCCTCAAGCCGGTCGATCTTGTTGAACACGAGCAATTGCGGCAGGTCGCCGGCGCCGATTTCAGCCAGCACGGCGTCCACTTGGGCCATCCGCTCGTCGCGGCGCTCGTCGGCGGCATCCACCACATGCACGAGCAGGTCGGCGTCGCGCGCCTCCGACAGGGTCGAGCGGAAGGCGGCGACCAGGTCATGCGGCAGGTCGCGCACGAATCCGACAGTGTCGGACAGCGCAATCGGGGTGTCGCTGCCGGCGAGCCGACGCACGGTCGGGTCGAGGGTGGCAAACAACTTGTCTTCGACCAGTACCGCTGCTCCGGTGAGCGCGTTGAACAGGGTGGATTTGCCAGCGTTGGTATACCCGACCAGCGCCACCCGCGGCACCTGGTTGCGGATCCGCGCACGACGCATCTGGGTCCGCTGCACTTCGACCGCGTCCAGCCGCGACTCGAGCATCTCCCGGCGCTTCTGCAGCAGGCGTCGGTCGGTTTCCAGCCGCGTCTCGCCCGGGCCACGCAGGCCGATCGAGCCGCCGCGCTGGCTGTCCAGCCCGCTTCTGCCGCCGACCAGTCGTGCAGCGATGTGCTTGAGCTGCGCCAGTTCCACCTGCAGCTTGCCTTCGTGGCTGGCGGCGCGCTGGGCAAAGATATCGAGGATCAAGCCGGTCCGATCGACCACGCGGCGCTCGAGCACCTTGGCGATGTTGCGCTCCTGCGCCGGGCTCAGGGTCTGGTTGAACAACACCACCTCGGCGTCCACGGCCTGGCAGGCCGCGAGGATTTCATCGAGCTTGCCGGTGCCGACGTAGTGCGCGGGATGCGGTCGGTCGATCGGCGCCAGTACGGTACCAACCACCTGTGCACCGGCGGAGCGCGCCAGTTCGGAGAATTCCTCGAGCAAGCCGTCATCCGCGCGTCCGCGCGGGAAGGGTTGCACGAGGATGGCGCGTTCGCCGCGCGAGCGCGGCGCGGTCCTGCCCTGGGTCAACGATTATTCGCCAGGCTCATCGTCAGCCTCATCGCCGGCCGCCGTGACTTCGCCACCACTCGGGCCCATGCGCACATTGCGCGCCGGGACGACGGTGGAGATCGCATGCTTGTAGACCATCTGGCTGACGGTATTGCGCAGCAGCACGACAAACTGGTCGAAACTCTCGATGGTTCCCTGCAACTTGATCCCGTTCACCAGGTAGACGGCGACGGGGACGCGCTCGCGGCGCAGGGCATTCAGGAACGGGTCTTGCAAGGACTGGCCTTTGGTCATCTTGGACTCCGATAATTATTGTTATTCCGCGCCAAAGGGGGCGCGATCCGCGGCCAAAGGGTCCAGGCCGCCAAGCTGTGCGAGTCTACACCGCCCCTGGACCGGGCTGCGAGGCGCGAACCGGGGGAGGATGCGGTCCAGCGCCGTACGGTCCGCGCGCGGGTCGAACCACAGTGCGTCGAACTCCCCGCGTAGCCAGGTGAGCTGCCGCTTGGCCAGTTGCCGGGTGGCGGCGATGGCCTGCGCGCGGAATTGGTCGGCATCCGTGGTCCCGTCCAAATGCACCCAGGCCTGCCGGTAACCGACCGACCGCAGCGCAGGAAGTTCCCGATGCAGGCGCGGATCGGCGCGGAGCGCCCTGACTTCGTCGAGGAAACCCTGCGCCAGCATGGCGTCGAAACGGCGCGCGATGCGTTCATGCAACACGCTTCGGTCCGCCGGCGACAGCACCAGCTTGAGCACGCGGAACGGAAACGGTGCGCGCGGGATCGATTGCCATTCGGTGATCGGCCGCCCGGTGAGCACATGCACTTCCAGCGCGCGGCTGATGCGCTGCGGATCGGTTGCATGGATGCGCGCCGCCGCGACGGGATCGACTCGCGCCAGCTCCGCGTGCAGGGCGGCCCAGCCCTCGACACCTGCCCGCGCACGCAAGGCGGCGCGCACACCCGGATCAGCCTCCGGCATCGGCGAGAGGCCTTTCAGCAGCGCGCGAAAGTACAGGCTGGTGCCGCCGGCAAGAATCGGAATCCGGCCGCGCGCAGCCAATGACAGCATCAATGGCAGCGCATCGCGCGCAAAGTCCGCTGCGCTGTAAGCGTCTTGCGGGTCGCGCACATCGATCAGGTGGTGGACGATGCCAGCGCGCTCGCCCGCATCGGGCTTGGCCGAACCGATGTCCATGCCGCGGTACACCAGCGCGGAATCGACGCTGATCACCTCGCTGTCGAGCACGCGTGCCCAATCCACCGCCAGCGCCGTCTTGCCCGATGCGGTGGGACCCATCAGCGCGATCGCCAGGGGCCGCGCGTCGCGCATGCTGGCCTCGCGACTGCTGACGTCGCGCATGCTGGCCTCGCGACTGCTGGCGTCGCGCATGCTGACCTCGCGACTGCTGGCGTCCTGCATCGCGCTCAGTTGCCGTCGCGACGCAGTTGCGCTTGCACCTTGTCGAAGCCCTCGGCCATCGCGGCGGATGCCGGCGGACCGGTCAGGCTGGCGATGATGATCGCGATACTGGCGAAAATCACGCCAGGCACGATCTCGTACAAGCCGAACCAACCGCCCTGCTTCCAGACCAGCACCGTCGCGGCGCCAACCACCATGCCGGCGAGGGCGCCATTGCGCGTCATGCGCTTCCATCCGAGCGAGAACAGCACCACCGGACCGAACGCCGCGCCGAATCCGGCCCAGGCATAGCTGACCAGTCCGAGCACGCGACTGTTCGGATCCGATGCCAGCCAGATCGCCAACAGGGCCACCAGCAGCACGGTGAGCCGGCCCACCCAGACCAGTTCGTCCTGCGCAGCAGCCGGGCGAAGAAAGCCTTTGTAGAAATCCTCGGTCAGCGCGCTGGAACAGACCAGCAACTGGCAGCTGAGCGTGCTCATGATCGCGGCCAGGATCGCCGACAACAGCACGCCCGCCACCCAGGGATTGAACAGCTGGGACGCCAGGGCGATGAAGATGCGCTCCGGATTGTCCTTGACCATGCCGGCCAGTTCGGGATGTATCGAATACCAGGCAATACCTGACAGGCCGACGGAGACAGCGCCGATCAGGCAGAGCACCATCCAGCTCATGCCGATGCGGCGCGCCGCAGGGATAGCTGCAGCGGATTCGGCGGCCATGAAGCGCGCCAGGATATGCGGCTGGCCGAAATATCCCAGGCCCCAGGCCATCAGCGACACGATGCCGACCACGCTGGCGCCCTTGAACATATCGAGGTTGGCGGGATTGACCTGTTCGATCAGTGCCAGGCTGGTCGCCGGCCCGCCGCTCGCCAACACCACCACCACAGGCGTGAGCAGCAGGGCGAAGATCATCAGCGTCGCCTGCACGGTGTCGGTCCAGCTGACCGCCAGGAAGCCGCCGATCACCGTGTAGGCGATGGTCGCCGCGGCGCCCAGCCACAGGGCCTGCGCGTACGGAACCGCGAACACAGCTTCGAACAGGCGCGCCCCGGCGACGATGCCGGAGGCGGCATAGACCGCGAAGAACACCAGGATCACCACCGCGGAGAGCACCCGCAACAGGCGGCTGGAATCTTCGAAACGGTGCGTGAAATAGTCGGGCAAGGTCAGCGCGTTGGATGTGTATTCGGTGTACACGCGCAGCGGCGCGGCCACGTATTTCCAATTGCACCAGGCGCCGGCGATCAGTCCGATCGCGATCCAGCTTTCCGAAACGCCGCCGGCGTACAGGGCCCCCGGCAGCCCGAGCAGCAGCCAGCCGCTCATGTCCGATGCACCGGCCGACATGGCGGTAACGAAACTGCCCAGTGAACGACCGCCCAGGATGTAATCGTCGAGGCTGCGGGTGCGCCGCCAGGCCGCGAAACCGATGGCCAGCATGCCGAGGATGTAGATGGCGAAGGTGATGTACAGCGGCGAACTCGGCGTCATGCGAAGGGCTCCAGCCTGGGTGCCGGCAGCTTAGCGCGGTGGACGGGGGTATGCTTCGGCCATGCACAGACTCAAGTCGATCGCCTTCCTGTTGGTCTTCCTGGTCCCGCTCCAGATGCCCTTGGCGGCCTGGCTGGGTGCACGCACCGGGCATCCGGACCTGATGGCGTGGTTCCCGCTGGTCTTCCTGTTCGTGCTGCTGCCGACTGTGGACTACGCACTGGGGCGCGATCCAGCGAATGTCGCGGTGGACCAGGAACGCACGGTTTCAGACATGTGGTGGTTCCGCGCGCTGACCCTGGCGGCTCTGCCAGTGCAGTGCGCCTTGCTGGCGTGGTCGGGGCACTGGTTCGTGCACGCGGGGCTCGGCGCTGCGGGCATGGCCGGCTGGCTGCTTTCGCAGGGACTGGTCGGCGGCATCCTGGCAATCAACACCGCGCACGAACTGATCCACAAGAATGGCCGGCTGGAACCGTCCGTCGGCGGTCTGCTGCTGGCAAGCGTGGGCTATCACGGCTTCAAGATCGAGCATCTGCGCGGGCACCACGTGCACGTCGCCACCCAAGCGGATGCGTCCAGTGCGCGCTTCGGGCAATCGCTGTGGCATTTCCTGCCGCGCGCGCTGCTGCGCAACACGCGCAGTGCATGGGCGCTGGAAACGCACAGGCTGCAGACTGCAGGATTGCCACGATGGTCGCGGCACAACGAAATGCTGCGCTGGAGCGCCATCTGGCTGGGCCTTGCGTTGGCCTTCGCGATCTGGCTTGGGCCGATGGGGCTTGCCTTTTTCCTCCTGCAGGGCGTCTTGGCGGCGGGCTCGCTGGAAATCATCAACTACATCGAGCACTACGGCCTGGAACGGCAGCGCCTGGCCGATGGACGCTACGAGCGCACCACGCATCGGCATTCCTGGAATTCGGACTATGCGTTATCCAACCTGATGCTGTTCCAGTTGCAGCGGCACTCGGACCACCATGCGTTTCCCAAGCGCCGTTACGCGATCCTGCGCCACCACGCTGATGCACCGCAGTTGCCCGGCGGGTACTCGGCGATGTTCGTGCTGGCGATGTTCCCGCCGTTGTGGCGGCGGATCATCGATCCGCGCGTGCTTGCATGGCGTGCGGCTGGCGTCGAAGCCGATCGCGTGTTGCCAGTCCGGCATGATTCAGTCCAGATGACACCGGCTCAGCTGACATCAGCCCAGCTGACACCAGTTCAGCTGGCATCGGGCCAGTCGTCGACGGCTTAGTCGTCGTCACCCCAGCGGGGCATCGTTGGGCTGGCTGGCTTCGTGCTGGCCGGCGGCTGGCGCGACACGGCATCCAGGACCTTGAGCGCATCCACGGTGGCGGCGACGTCGTGCACGCGGACGATGGCTGCGCCGTTTTGCACGGCGATCAGCGCCGCGGCAACCGAACCATGGACGCGCGCATCGGCATCGCGTCCGGTCAGGGCGCCGATCATGCCCTTGCGCGACAGGCCGGCCAGCACCGGCACGCCAAGTTCCCTGAACCGCCCGAGTTGCCGCAGCAGGCGCAGGTTGTGCTCGAGCGTCTTGCCGAAGCCGAAGCCGGGATCCACCAGCAACTGCTTCTTTGAGATGCCGGCCATTTCACAGGCGAAGATCCGCTGCACCAGGAAGGCATGCACGTCGGCGACCACATCGTCGTAGTCAGGCGCGTCCTGCATGGTCGCCGGCTCGCCGAGCATGTGCATCAGGCACACCGGCACGCCGAGCATGGCGGCGGCATCGAGCGCGCCTTCCACGCGCAACGCGCGGACATCGTTGATCAGTCCTGCACCGGCAGCGACAGCCGCGCGCATGACCTCGGGACGCGATGTATCTACCGAGATCGGCAACGCGCATCCGCGCGCCAGCGCTTCGATGACCGGGATCACGCGCGCGAGCTCTTCGTCGATGCCGATCGGCGTTGCGCCCGGCCGCGTCGATTCACCGCCGACATCGATCAGGTCCGCGCCCTCCTCCACCAATTGCAAGCCATGCGCAATCGCCGACGCGTTTGTCGGATGCTGGCCGCCATCGGAAAACGAATCGGGCGTCACGTTGACGATGCCCATCACCCGCGGGCGATCGAGCAGCAGCTTGCGTCCGGCGCAATCGAGCGTGGGCGTGGTGTCGAACATGGGCGGTCCTGGGCATTGGCCTGCGCCAATGATAGACGCGCAGGGGACGCCGGAAACGGAACGGGCGGGCAATGCCCGGCCGTTGGTGATGCATCGCAGGGCGGTTCGCCCCCGCGCTGGAATCAGACCTGCGGGGCGGCGCCGCCGATCTCGCCGCCTGAGGGGCCGATCGAATCCTTGCTGGTGCGGCCGGACTTGGCCCAGTCGGCGGGCGGACCCGGGCGACGGCCTTCCATCACGGCATCGATCTGCGTCACGTCGATGGTTTCGTAGGCCAGCAAGGCCTCGGCCATCATGTGCAGCTTGTCCAGGTTGTCGGTGAGCAGGGTCTTGGTCTTCTTGTAGGCGCGGTCCAGGATGCTGCGCACGACTTCGTCGATCTTGCGCGCAGTATCGTCGGACACGCTCTTGGTATGCGTCACCGAGCGACCAAGGAACACCTCGTCCTCTTCGTCGCTGTAGGAAATCGGGCCGAGCTCTTCCGACAGGCCCCACTTGGTGACCATGTTGCGCGCCATCTTGGTGGCACGCTCAATGTCATTGGAGGCGCCGGTGGTGACGTGCTCGGTACCGAAGATCAACTCCTCGGCAACGCGGCCGCCATAGAGCGAGCACAGCCTGCTTTCGATGTTGGTCTTGTCGTAGCTGTAGCGGTCGCCCTCGGGCAGGTACATGGTCACGCCGAGCGCGCGGCCACGCGGGATGATGGTGACCTTGTAAACCGGGTCGTGGTCGGGCACCAGGCGGCCGACAATGGCGTGGCCGGCCTCGTGATAGGCGGTGTTGCGCTTCTCGGACTCGCTCATCGCCATCGACCGGCGCTCGGCGCCCATCATGATCTTGTCGCGGGCCTTGTCGAAGTGCTCCATGCGCACTTCCTTGGCGCCCTCGCGCGCCGCGAACAGGGCCGATTCGTTGACCAGGTTGGCCAGGTCCGCGCCGGAGAAGCCCGGCGTGCCGCGGGCAATGGTCATCGCGTCCACGTCGGCATCGAGCGGCACCTTGCGCATGTGCACCAGAAGGATCTGCTCGCGTCCCTTCACATCCGGCAGGTTGACCACTACCTGGCGGTCGAAGCGACCGGGGCGAAGCAACGCGGGATCGAGCACGTCGGGAC
>JBKJMY010000145.1:0-3627 GCA_046596115.1 Arenimonas sp. | reverse complement strand
GCAAGATGCACGGGGCCGGCAACGACTTCGTGATCCTTGACCTGCGCGCCGACGAAGCAGCGCCGACGATCGACACCGTTCGCGCCATCGGCGACCGCCACCGCGGCGTCGGCTTCGACCAATTGCTTGGCATCGAGGCCAGCACGCGCGATGATTGCGTCGCCGCCTACCGGATATGGAACGCCGACGGCAGTCGTGCCGAGCAGTGCGGCAATGGCGCGCGCTGCGTCGCGGCCTGGATCGTGCGCGCCGGCATCGCCAGCGGGCCGCGATTCACGCTCGACAGTCCAGCCGGCCCGATCGCCGTGGATTGTCTGGACGACGGCCGCTTTGCGCTGGACATGGGCCGGCCCGGCTTCGATCCCGCCGCGATCCCGCTCGCGCTTGGCGCCGAATCGCTCGTCTACGAAATACAGCTCGACAACGGCGAGCTGCTGCGCTTCGGCGCCGCGTCCATGGGCAATCCGCACGCGGTGATTGAAGTCGCGTCGCTGGACGACGCACCGGTCGAACGCATCGGCCGCGCCCTCCAGGGTTCGAAACTCTTTCCCGCCAGCGTCAACGTCGGCTTCGTGCAGGTCGTGGATGCATCACATATCAGGCTGCGCGTGTACGAGCGCGGCGCGGGCGAGACGCTCGCCTGCGGCAGCGGCGCCTGCGCCGCGGTCGCGGTGCTGGCACGCCAGGGCCGCGTCGGCACGCATGTTGAAGTGGACCTGCCGGGTGGCCGGCTGAGCATCGACTGGCCGGGAGGCGATGCCGCGATTCGCATGGCTGGGCCGACGGCATTCGTATTCGAAGGGGAGTGGCAGGAATGAGCGAAGAAAAAAAAGAACGCCTGAGCGCGCATGAAGTCGCGGTGTGGCTGCGCAGGCATCCGAAATTCCTCGGGCAGTATCCGGACCTGGCGCTGTCGATGGTGGTGCCGCGCGAAGACGGCCCGGCCGCGTCGCTGGCCAGCTACCAGCTTGATGTGTTGCGCGACAAGAATCGCGAATTGAACAAGCGCCTGGCCGACCTGTTCGCCAATGCGCAGGTCAACGAGCGGCTCGCGGTACGCACGCACCAGTTGGCGCTGGCGCTGATGCGCGCCGACAGTGCGGCAGACACGGTGCGCACGATGGCCGCCAGCATGACCGAAGACTTCGATGGCGATTCCGTGCGCATGGTGCTGTTCGAGCCAGTCGAGGGCCTGTCGCCGGATTGGTTGCAGATCCTGCCTTCGGGTCGCGACAAGCGCCTGGCGCCATTCAAGGATGCGCTGGTGAGTGGCGAGCCGATCTGCGGCCGATTGAATCCGGACAAGATGCCTCTGCTGTTCGGCGAGGACACCGAGGCCGCGCAATCGGTCGCGCTGATCCCGATGCCCGGTACCGGCATGGTGGCGATCGGCAGTCGCGATGCCAACCGCTTCTTCCCGGGCATGGGCACGCTGTTCCTGCGCCTGATGGGCGAGGTGTTCGTCACCGCGATGCAGCGCTTCAAGACGTGAGCATGGCGGCGCGCCCGGGGTCGTCGAGTGCCGCGCCCGCGTCCGCTTCGGCGCCCGTGACCGCGTCCGCCCCCGCCCCCGCATCGGCAGTGGCGCCTGCATCGGCAACGGTACCCGCATCGGCCGTGGCGCCTGCATCGGCAGCTGCGCCCGTATCGGCGACCGCGGCACGCGTGGACACCTGGCTGCGCCATCTCGAGGTCGAACGCGGCCTGTCAGCGCACAGCATCTGTGCCTATCGCCGCGATCTGACAGCCTTGCTGGGCTGGATGGCGGGCAACAGCGTGTCCACTTTCCGCGCACTTGATGGCGAGCGCCTGCGCGGCTTCATCGCTGCGGAGCATCGCCGTGGCCTGGCGCCAAAAAGCCTGCAACGCCGGCTGTCGGCCCTGCGCAGCTTCTTCGATGCACTGTTGCGCGATGGCGAGTTGCCAGCCAATCCGGCACGCGGGCTGCGCGCACCCAAGTCGCCGCGCAAACTGCCGCAGGTGCTCGACGCAGATGAGATGACCCGCCTGGTCGAAGTGCCGACCGATGTGCCGCTGGGCTTGCGTGATCGCGCCATGCTTGAGCTGTTTTATTCCTCGGGGCTGCGTTTGTCGGAGCTGTGCGGCCTGCGCTGGAATGCGCTCGACCTCGCTGATGGCCTGGTGCGTGTCGATGGCAAGGGCGGCAAGGTGCGCCTGGTGCCGGTCGGCTCGCATGCGCGCGCGGCGCTGCTCGCGTGGCGCACAGAGAGTGGTGCGGGCATCGATGCCGTGGCGATGCGCGAACGGCCCGTGTTTCCGGGCCGCGGCGGTGCGCCGATCTCATCGCGCGCCGTGCAACTGCGCTTGCGCCAACTCGCGCAGCGCCAGGGCCTGTGGAAGCGCGTGCATCCGCATCTGCTGCGGCACAGCTTCGCCAGCCACGTTCTGGAATCATCCGGCGACTTGCGCGGCGTGCAGGAGTTGCTCGGCCACGCCGACATCGCCACCACGCAGATTTATACCCACCTGGACTTCCAGTACCTGGCCAAGGTGTATGACGCCGCGCATCCGCGCGCAAAGCGAAAATCATGAGTGCTCCCGTCGCTCCGCGACCCACTGGCCTGGTGCTGCACAAGGCCTCGCACGTTCTCGAAGTGAATTTCGACGACGGCTCCAGCTTTCGCTTGCCCTGCGAATACCTGCGGGTGGAATCACCGTCGGCGGAGGTGCAGGGCCATGGGCCCGGCCAGAAAGTGCTGGTGCCCGGCAAGCGCGACGTCAACATCAAGGCCATCGAGCCGGTCGGTAATTACGCCGTCACCCTGCATTTTGATGACGGCCATGCGTCGGGCATTTTCAGCTGGTCGTACCTGCACGAGCTTGGCATCGAGCAGGATGCGCGCTGGGCCGCTTACCTGGCTGGGCTGGAGTCGCGCGGACTCTCGCGGTAAACCGCTGAGGAAAAACCCGGGTTTTTCCCCGGGTTTTTCCCCAGGCTGTTAGACGGCGTAGCCGGAATGGATGGCGACGATGCCGCCGCTCAGGTTGCGGTGCGAGCAGCGCGCGAAGCCTGCCTCGACCATCATCGCCTGCAGCGTGTCCTGGTCGGGATGCTTGCGGATGGATTCGGCCAGGTACTGGTAGCTGGCGGCATCCTTCGCGAACAACTGGCCGAGCCTGGGCAGTACCTTGAACGAATGGAAATCGTAGATCGGGCGAAACCATTCCGGCCGCACCTGGGAGAACTCCAGCACCAGCGCGCGCCCGCCGACCTTCAGCACGCGGTGCATCTCACGCAGCCCGGCCAGTTTGTCGGTGACGTTGCGCAAGCCGAAGGCAATCGTGACCAGGTCGAACGATGCGTCGGGAAAAGGCAGGGCCTCGGCATTGAGCTGGATCCAGCGCAGCCCGCGCACCAGGCCGCGGTCGGTGAGGCGATCGCGGCCGACGCCGAGCATGGCCGCATTGATATCGCCCACCACGACCTCGCCGTCCTCGCCCACGCGCGGATGCAGCAGCGCGGCGATGTCGCCGGTGCCGCCGGCCAGATCGAGCACGCGGTCGCCTTTTGCGACCCCCGAGGTGCCGACGAAGTCGCGCTTCCACAGCCGGTGCACGCCCAGCGACATCAGGTCGTTCATCAGGTCGTAGGAGCCGGCGACCGAG
>JBKJMY010000108.1:0-2763 GCA_046596115.1 Arenimonas sp. | reverse complement strand
CTTGCTGGCTTGGAATCCCTAGTTCCGCGGTGCCCGACTGGCCTTACGTGCCCGTACGCGCAAGGCCGATGGTGCTGCCTTCCGCAGCGCGGCGACATCATCATTGAGGATGGTTCCAACTGCCACGCCGTCGGCCAGGAGCGCTCCGGCGACATTGCTGATGGTGACGGTGAAGGTTTCGTCCAGTTCGTTCACGGTGTCACCGATGAGCTGCACCTCGAACAACTGGCGGCTCCTGCCGGCATCGAGGTAGCGACCGGATTGGTTGCGCGTCACGTAATCGCTGCCGGCCGTGGCGCTTCCGTTGCTGGTGGCGATGTCAAACGTGACCGGATTGGACATGGGCTGCGACAGCTGGACAACGAAGGACAGGGTCTTGAAACCGCTGTCACCCTCGGTGACGGCGGCGTCCAGGATGCTCAGCTGCGCGAGGTCGTCGTTGATGATCCTGCCCTGCGCCTGCCCGCGGCCGAGGGTGGCGTTGACGACATTGGCCAAGTTGACGGTCAACGTCTCGTGGCCTTCCACTTCGGTATCGCCGTTCACGGTGACCGCGAAGTTGGCGGTGGTCTGGCCGGCCGGCACGCTGGCGCCGATGACCGCATTCGAGGCGTAGTCGATGCCGGGACTGGCCGTACCCGGATCGGTGAAGGCGTCGAAGGTCACCACCTGGGTCGCCGCACGCGAGAGGGTGACGGCGAAATTGAGCTGCTTGCTGCCGCTGTTGCCCTCGGTGGTCGAGGCAACAGCGGCAGCAAGCTCCTCAATTTCGCCGTCACCCTCTCGCGTGCGGCGACCCAGGCGGTGACCTTCGACGCCTTCACCGATCCGGGTACGGCCAGTCCTGGCATCGACTACGCCTCGAATGCGGTCATCGGCGCCAGCGTGCCAGCCGGCCAGACCACCGCCAACTTCGCGGTCACCGTGAACGGCGATACCGAGGTGGAAGGCCACGAGACGTTTACCGTCAACCTGGCGAACGTCGTCAACGCCACCGTCGGCCGCGGGCAGGCACAGGGCAGGATCATCAACGACGACTCGGCGCAGCTGCGCATCCTGGACGCGTCCGTCACCGTAGGTGACAGCGGTTTCAAGACCCTGTCCTTCGTTGTCCAGCTGTCGCAGCCCATGTCCAATCCGGTCACGTTTGACATCGCCACCAGCAACGGTAGCGCCACCTCGGGAAGCGACTACATCGCTCGAAGCCAAACCGGCCGCTACCTCGACGCCGGCAGGAGTCGGCAGTTGTTCGAGGTACAGCTCATCGGCGACACCGTGAACGAACCGGACGAAACCTTCACCGTCACCATCAGCAATGTCGCCGGAGCGCTGCTGGCCGACGGCGTGGCAGTCGGAACCATCCTCAATGATGATGTCGCCGCGCTGCGCCAACCTGTATCAGCAGCCTTGCGCGTACGAACCCGGATGTCCGGCCGGGAACCGAGGAAGTAAGAACTTCCGAGCCGGCGCCCCGAGTCCCACCAGTGTTGGACCAATGTCTCCACGCCGACCGCCGCAGGGGGCTTCGCGGGTAGATCCAGCCAGTTTCGTCATTTCTGTTATGCCGTGCGCCGAGGCGATGTCACCCAGCGCGGCGGCGAGCAGCGCCGCATCGTCCGCTTCCAGATTGTCGGCCAGGTAGGCCGCGATGGACGCCGCGCTGTCGAGATAGGGCGCCTCGTCGAACTCGGGCGGATTGCGCGATGCTGAGGTGCCCGGCTCCTAGAGGGAAAACAAACTGACATCGAGATGTCAACAGGAGTCCATGACGGGCAAGATTGCCTTTGTCTCCTGGCCCACTTGAGTGGTCACTCCCGCGCGCTGCGGAAGTTGGAAAACAAACCTGCGGAGGGCACTTCCCAGGACCCTTTCCCGATTCCCTCCGCAGTGACCATCAGGCTGTGGACACGGATGCCACGACTGGCCACCCTCTCCCCGCGCGTCGCCTGCGCTGCTTCGAGCCTAGCGCGTGTGCAGATTCAGGCGTTTGTTCTGCTTCATGCCTGCGCTCAGTACTTCCTCGCAAAGTGGAACGCTGTCGACGCATCGAAGCCGAGTCGCCCCCTCGCACTGAGGGAGCTGCGGATGCTGCTTGTACCGGCATCCATTTTGATCTTGCCTTCGGCCCCAAGTATCGGGTCGCCAAACAGTCCTGTCGCGATGTCGAAACCGATCTGGTAGTACGTGCCCGCCACTGAGCTGCGGGCCGCTTCGACGGTTGGATCTATTCCGGCGATCTCGGCGCCCTTGGCGGCGAGCGCGTCAAGCTGGTCTGGATTGATTGCCGGCAAAGCTGGGGATTGGGGAACTTGCGGAACAGGCATTGCCGGCGGCAAGGACTCTCCGGGCGTTGTTTCGGGCGGCATTGCGGGCGGCACGGGAGTGGCAGGTGGGGGCAGCACGCGGCCCAATGCCACCGGCTTGGGCCCACCCTCGGCGAGGCATCGCCTTTCCAGGCCCGGCGCCGCGGGTGAATTTCGGGCACGGGCTGAAGCAGCCATCTCGCACATGGTCCTGGCGGGCGCTTGGGGCGTTCCGGCCGGAACATGGACACGACCCAGTGCCAAGGCCGGCCGTGCCGGCGTCGCTGGCTCAACGGCAGCGCGCGAAGTGCATTGCGGAATGCCATTTGCCCGAAATGTTGCCTTGTTGCCCGGGTCATTCTTGTCGACCGCAAAACCAGTCATGCCCCCATCAGCTTCGACCTGGCCCGTGTACAGACCTGCGCTGCTGTTGCTCCAGTAAGCCGTCACTCGGACCAGG
>JBKJMY010000105.1:0-4811 GCA_046596115.1 Arenimonas sp. | reverse complement strand
CTCAATCGTCCGGTGGCGGCACCGGCCTGGTGGTAACTGGTGTGTACTCGCCCCGTTACCGGATTGCGCATCAGCGGCAACTTGTCGGTGTAGGTGCTGCGCAGTTTTGCCAGCCCGCGATATTCAAGGATCAGCCGCGGCAGTTCGTGCTGGTCGGCGATCGCTTCGAGTGCTTCTTCATTGGTCGAAGGCGCGCCGCCCGGCGTCTTCACCAGCGCCGGCAATTTCAATTCCTCGAACAACAGCTGGCCCAACTGCTTGGGCGAATCCAGGTTGAAGACGCGCCCGGCGATTTCGTGCGCGCGGTTTTGCGCACGCATCATCCGCGCCGACAGGTCGGCGCTCTGCCGGCGCAGCTCGTCCATGTCGATGGATACGCCGTTGGCTTCCATGCGCTCAAGCACCGGTACTAGCGGCATCTCGATGTCGCGGTAGACGCGCTGCAGCGAGGGCTCCGCCGCCAGCCTCGCCGACAGCACACGATGCAGGCGCAGGGTGATGTCGGCATCCTCGGCCGCGTAACCGGTCGCCTCTTCCAGCGCGACCTGCGAAAACGAAATCTGCTTGGCCCCCTTGCCGGCGACCTCTTCGTACTTGATGGTCTGGTAGCCCAGATAACGCGCGGCCAGCGAATCCATGTCATGGCGCTGGCCGCCGGCATTGAGTACGAAGCTTTCCAGCATCGTGTCCTCGGCATAACCCCGCACCACCAGGCCATGGCGACGCAGGATGTGCAGGTCGTACTTGCCGTGCTGGCCGACCTTGGGCTTGCTGGCATCCTCGAGCACCGGACGCAGTGCATCGAGCACGTCGGCCATCGGCAGTTGCGCCGGTGCGCCGGCATAGTTGTGTCCGATCGGGATGTAGCAGGCCTCGCCCGGTTCGACGCACAGGCTGATGCCGACCAGGTTGGCCTGCATCGGGTCGAGCGCGTCGGTTTCGGTATCAAAAGACAACAACGGCGCCGCGGCGATGCGCGTCACCCAGGCATCGAGTTGGTCGTGCGTCATGACGGCTTCATATGACCCCTTGCGTGCAAGCGCGGGGTCGAGCGGTTCGTCGCTGGCGGCCGTGGTGGCGTGGAAGGTGAGCGTCGGGCGCGCGCCGCCTGAGCCACCGCCGCCCGACGCACCTCCGGGCCATGCACCGCCGCCCGATGCACCGCCGCCCGACGCACCGCCGGCCCATGCACCGCCGCCCGATGCACTGCCGCCCGACGCACTGCCAGCACCACTGTGCAGTTCGCGCAGCGCCGCATGGAATCCGTAGCGTTCGTACAGTGCCGTCAACGCCTCGACGTCGCGCGGCTTCAACAGCAGTTCGCGTGGGCCCTGGTCCAGCGGCACGTCGATCTTGATCGTCACCAACTCGCGATTGAGCGGCAGCCGCGGCAGCGCGGCGCGCAGGTTGTCTCCGATCTTGCCGCCGAGTGTCGGCGCATTGGCCATCACCGCGTCCAGCGTGCCGTGTTCGGCCAGCCATTTGGCCGCGGTCTTGGGGCCGCACTTGTCCACGCCCGGCACGTTGTCGACGCTGTCGCCCATCAGTGCAAGGAAGTCGACGATCTGCTCCGGACGCACGCCAAACTTGTCCACCACGCCGGCCTCGTCGAGCACGCTGCCGGTCATCGTGTTGGTCAGGGTGATACCCGGCCGCACCAGTTGCGCGAAATCCTTGTCGCCGGTGGAAATGCTGACCGGGATGCCCTCGGCCGAGGCCTGCAGCGCCAACGTGCCGATCACGTCATCAGCTTCCACGCCCGATACCCGCAGCAGCGGGAAACCCAGCGCCTGCACGATCTCCAGCATCGGCGCGACCTGGGCGCGCAGCTCGTCCGGCATGGGCGCGCGGGTGGCCTTGTAGTCGGGATACATGTCATCGCGGAAGGTCTTGCCCGGGGCGTCGACCACGAACGCGGCGTAGTCGGGGTTTTCCTTCAGCGTCGCGCGCAGCATGTTGACGATGCCCAGCAGCGCGCCGGTGGGTGAACCGTCCGGCGCGCTCAGCGGCGGCAGCGCGTGGAAGGCGCGGTACAGGTAGGACGAACCGTCGATCAGGACAAGGCGGGTCATGTTGGGGCCGTCAAGGACAGGGCCCTAGTGTAATGGCGCCCCAACGGGGAGTCCCGGTCCGGCGCCTGACCGCTCGCCACGCTTGAGCCCGCTGGCTGCATTTGCGAAGCTTGCCCTTCCCGCCGGAGTCCGCCATGTCCACACCCAACGCGATCCGCAACACCTGCCTGTTGCTCGCCGTCGTGCCCGTGCTGGCTTTTGCCAGTACCCGCGAGCCCGCCGCCACCCAGGATGTGCCGATCCCGGAAAAAGTACCGGCACCGGTGGACAAGAACAGCGCTCCCACCGTCAACATCCGCACGGCCGACAACGGCGATGTCGTCGAGGAATACCGGCAGAACGGCAAGGTCTTCATGGTCCGGGTGTCGCCCAAGCACGGCAAGCCGTACTACCTGTACGACGACGACCGCAACGGCCGCCTGGATCGTACCGATGCCGACAGGGCCAGCGTCTCGCCGGTGTACTGGACCATCTACGAATGGGATTGAGTGACGCGGAGCCTGTTTGCAGGCGCTGATCCGCTTCGCCGACGCCGCCAGCGAACTCGCTGGGCGGATCGCCGCCGTGCTTGCGGCGGCATTGGTGTTGCTGGTGTTCGGCCTGGTTGCCGCGCGCGACCTGTTCCATGTTGGCTCGATCGCCGCGCAGGAGGCCGTGCTCTGGCTGCATGGCGCGCTGTTCCTGCTGGCCTTCGGCTATGCGCTCAAGCACGGCGGGCATGTGCGCGTGGACGTGTTCTCGCAGCGTTGGAGCGCGCGCCGTCGCGCGCTGGTGGAACTGCTCGGCATCCTACTGTTTCTGGCGCCGCTGTGCGTATTCATGCTGTGGATGAGCATCGAGTATGTCGCCGTCAGCTGGGCGCACCACGAAGGTTCCAACAGTGGCGGCCTGCCCGGCTGGTACCTGGTCAAGACCCTGATCCCGGTATCGGCTGCACTGTTGCTGCTGCAGGGGTTGGCCGAAGCCCTGCGCGCCTGGGCGCGCTGGCGGGCTCCGCATTCGTGAGCATGGACACCGAACATGCGCTGATGCTGTCGCTGCTGCTGGTGGCGCTGCTGGCGGGCCTGTGCACCGGCTTTCCGGTCGCGTTCGTGCTTGGCGGCGTCGCCCTGGCGATGGCCGGCCTGGGCATGCTGCTGGGCAATTTCGATCCGAGTTTCCTGGAAGCGTTCCCCAATCGCATCTTCGGCACGGTCGGCAACGAGACCCTGGTCGCGGTGCCGCTGTTCGTGTTCATGGGCATCATGCTGGAGAAGTCGCGCATCGCCGAAACGCTGCTGGAGGCGGTGGCGGCCTTGTTTGGCAATGTGCGTGGCGGCCTGGTGGTGGCGGTACTGCTGGTTGGCGCGATCCTCGCTGCGTCCACCGGCATCGTCGGCGCGACGGTGGTGGCGATGGGCCTGATTTCGCTGCCGACGATGTTGCGCCACGGCTATGACCCGAAGCTGGCCTGCGGCGCGATCTGCGCCTCGGGCACGCTCGGGCAGATCATCCCGCCGTCGCTGGTGCTGGTATTGCTCGGCGACCAGCTCGGCAATGCCTACCAGCAGGCGCAACTCAAGCAAGGCATCTACGCGCCCGACACCGTGTCGGTGGGCGATCTGTTTGCCGGTGCGCTGCTGCCCGGGCTGGCGTTGGTGGGTTGCTACCTGGTGTACGTGTTGTGGGTGGCCTGGCGGCACCCGGAGCGCGCGCCCTTGCCGCGCGAGCCGATGTCGCGCTCGCTCCCGAGCCTGCTGCGGGCGATGCTGCCGGCGCTGGCGCTGATCCTTGCGGTGCTGGGTTCGATCCTGTTTGGCATTGCCACGCCCACCGAGGCGGCCGCAGTCGGTGCCGTGGGCGCGAGCGTATTCGCCATTGCCGGCGGCAAGCTTGACTGGGCCCGCCTGCGCGAGGTTTGCCTGCATACCGTGCGGGTCAACGCGATGGTATTCGCGATCCTGGTCGGTGCCGCACTGTTCTCACTGGTGTTCCGCGGTTACGGCGGCGACGACCTGGTGCATGAAGCGCTCACCGGCATGCCCGGCGGGCGCGTCGGCGCGCTGTGCGTGGTGATGGCGGTGATGTTCGTGCTGGGCTTCGTGATCGACTTCATCGAGATCGTGTTCGTGGTGGTGCCGATCGTCGCGCCAGTGCTGCTGGCGATGGGCGTGGACCCGGTCTGGCTGGGCGTGATGATGGCGATCAACCTGCAGACCTCCTTCCTCACCCCACCATTCGGCTTCGCGCTGTTCTACCTGCGCGGCGTGGCGCCGCCTGAGGTGCGCACCAGCGATATTTACCGCGGCGTGCTGCCCTTCATTGTGCTGCAGCTGCTGGTGCTTGCAGCGATCGCGGCCGTGCCCGGCATTGCCACCTGGCTGCCGGGCAAGCTCTACCACTAGGCCGATCCGCCCGCCTGTGATTGCGCAGCGCCGCGTTGCCCGTGCGAGGGCACGAAACGCCTCAGCTGCTCTTCTTTTTCGACTGCACCGGCGGCACGGTTTGCAGGTGGGCCCACAGCGCATCCACTTCGGTATCGGTCATGCCGGCGAATGCCTTCCACGGCATGAAGGTATTGATGTCGCTGCCGTCGGGGCGCTTGCCTTCGCGCAATGCGCGGTGGAAATCGGCCTGCGTCCAGGTGCCCAGCGCAGCCGGCGTCAGGTTCTGCGAATCCGGGAATTCCGGCGGCGTACCGGGCACGTGCTGTCCGGCGAAGTTGTTGCCATGGCAACCCGTGCAGCCCTGGGCCAGGTA
>JBKJMY010000305.1:0-3215 GCA_046596115.1 Arenimonas sp. | reverse complement strand
CTGCAACGCGACTTCGCCGAGCGTTTCGTCGAGCGCGACGCAGTGCATTGGGACGATGCCGCGCAACGCCTGCAGGCTCGGCGCGAGCGCCGCTTTGATCGCATCGTGCTCGATAGCCGCCCCGCAGGGCGCGTGGATCCGGAACTGGCGGCGGATGCGCTGTGCGCCGCCATCGCAGCGCGCGGACTGGATACGCTTCCCTGGACCGACGCGACGCGGCAATGGCTCGAGCGCGCGCGCTGCGTGCGCGCGTGGGAGCCAACGCTCGGCATCCCCGACCTGTCCGACGACGCACTGCTCGCGAGTATCGACACGTGGCTGCGTCCGGCACTGGTGGGCAAGACCCGGCTGGATGCACTCGAATCGGGCGCGATGCGTGATGCACTGGTGGCATTGCTCGACTGGCCGCAGCGGCAGGTACTCGACCGCCTCGCGCCAGCGTTCCTCGTCGTGCCATCGGGGCTGTCGCGCGCCGTGCACTACCAACACGACGCGCCACCGGTGCTGGCGGTGAAATTGCAGGAGCTATTCGGCCTGGCCGATACGCCGCGGGTGTGCGACGGACGCATCGCCCTGACCTTGCACCTGCTGTCGCCGGGTGGCAAACCGCTGCAGGTGACCCAGGACCTGCGCGGTTTCTGGGATCGCACCTACCCCGATGTGCGCCGCGAAATGAAAGGACGCTACCCACGCCACCCGTGGCCCGACGACCCCTGGGCAGCGACGCCCACGCATCGCGCCAAGCCACGCGGCACCTGACTGGGTCCGGCTTAGAGCCTGTTCATTCGACCTGCGTTAACGTGTCCGTCCCATTCACGCTTTCAGCAGGACAAGCCATGAACGATTCCGGCAAAGATGTGTTGAGCACCAGCTGGCATCGCGTCCGCGACGCCGGTTCGGCCGTTGGCGAGTTGGCGACTGTTGGCGCGACCGGCCTGATGAGTGCGCTGCCCAAGATCAAGGACCTGGTCGCCACCGGCGCCGGCTTGGCCGTTGCACGCCGCGGCGCCAAAGTCGCGATCGCAACGGTACGCCGCAACCCGGTGGCCGTGGTCGGTGGCGCAGTGGCGCTGGCCGGCATCGGTTTCGCCTACAGCGCCTACAAGAAGCGCAAGGCAGCGGCTGAAGCCGCCGGCGAGAGCAATGGCGCCGCAAAGCCCAAGCGGCTGACCGCGACCAATCGCCGCAAGGCCGCCAGCGCCGATGCCGCTGCCAAGCCGGCACGCGTTGCGCGCAAACCGCGCGCCGCCAGCACCACGTAAGTCGGTTTGCAAAGCGCCCGCTACGAGGCGGGCGCTGCTTGCCGCGGCAGTCGACTGTTTCCTGGCGCCTGCGCGCAGCGGTCCGCGCTCAGCATCGACCCACCCGCAAGCTCAGCGGCCAACGCACCGTGCGCTGCGCGGTCGGGTCGCCCCACGCGCCTGCCATCTCCGATTCGATCTGCGACACCGGATCACGCCCGGTGCGCTTTTGATGACGCTGGCTGGCGGACCAACTACGCAGGTAGGCCAGGTACTGCGGCAGTGTCCAGGCGCTGGCCATCTGGAATGCCGGTGCGTCGATCGGCTCAAACGGAAATGGCAGATCGCGATAGCGATTGATCACGTGCTCGCGCTCGGGCGGCCAGTCTTCAAGAACGATGCCATTGTTCAACGCATCGAACACCACATCCACGTCGGGACTGACCGTGGAGTCCGCGTAGGTCCACAGCGCGACCACGCCACCAGGCCGGAGCACCCGCCGAGCCTGGCTGCAGAACACATCGTGCGCAAACCAGTGATAGGCCTGCGCCACGGTGACCAGGTCGGCGCTGTCATCGGCAAGCGAACAGTTCTCGGCCGGCTCGACGGCATAGCGGACGCGGGAATTGGCGATCGCGCTGGCGATTTGCGGCGCGGAGGGATCGCTGGCGAACACCGCATCAAAATGCGCGGCCAGCGCGACGCTGGCCTGGCCATTGCCGCAGCCCGCATCCCAAACCAGCGCGGTGCGCAGGCATTGCCTGGCCAACCAATCAAACAGGCCGTCGGGATAGCCCGGGCGCGCGTCGGCGTAGGCGCCGGCATGGCCGGAAAAGTGATCGCGAAAGCCCGGGGCGCTGGCTGGCACGTCGCCCATCGCAGTTCGCTCAGCCCGGCGACTGGCGCCACTCGCCCGGCGCGAGGCCGTCGAGGTGGTAGGGCCCCACGGCGATGCGGACCAGGCGCAGCGCCGGCAGGCCGACTGCGGCGCTCATGCGTCGTACCTGGCGATTGCGACCTTCGCGCAAGGTCAATTCAAGAAAGCTGTCAGGGATCGCCTTGCGCAGCCGGATCGGCGGCGTCCGCGGCCAAAGCCAGTCGGGTGCGCATTGCAGGCGCCGCACTTGTGTCGGCTGGGTGGGGCCATCCTTGAGCTTGACGCCCGACGCCAACTCCTCGAGCTGCTCGTCAGTGGGAATCCCTTCGACCTGGACCATGTAGGTTTTGGGCCATTTGAACTTGGGTGAACTGACCTGGGCAATGCGCGCGCCGTCGTCGGACAACAGCAACACGCCCTCGGAGTCGAAGTCCAGGCGACCGGCCGCATAAACATTGGGCGGCAGGCCGAAACCGGCCAGGGTCGGCCGCGGCGGCTCCTGCGCGTCGGTGAACTGGGAGAGCACGCCGTACGGCTTGTTGAGGACCAGCATCATGGCTCCAGTCTAGCCTCATGCGAGAATCCCTGCCCATGACCGCCGTCCACCCGTTGCGCCGCCTGCTGGGCTTTGCCCGCCCGTACCGCCGCGATGCCGGGCTTGGTGTGCTGTTTTCAGTACTGAACAAGGTGTTCGACGTGCTGCCCGAGTTGCTGATCGGCGTGGCCGTGGACGTCGTGGTCAATCGCAAGGCCAGCTTCCTGGCGCGCGCCGGCATCGCCGAACCGCTCACCCAGCTCTACCTGCTGGTCGCAATTACCGTGGCGGTGTGGGTGTTCGAGTCCTTGTTCGAGTACCTGTATGCGCTGCGTTGGCGCGGGCTGGCGCAGAACCTGCAGCACGAACTGCGCAATGCCGCCTACGGCCACCTGCAGGCGTTGCCGCCGGACACCATTGCACGCGAACGCAGCGGCCGGCTGATGGCCTTGTTGAACGAAGACGTCAACCAGATCGAGCGCTTCCTCAATACCGGCGCCAACGACCTGATCCAGGTGTTCTGTTCCTCGCTGCTGATCGGCGCGGTGTTTTTCGTGCTCAC
>JBKJMY010000192.1:0-3454 GCA_046596115.1 Arenimonas sp. | reverse complement strand
AAACGACACCCGCGCAGCTTGCCCCTGACGCAACGGGCGCCGCAGTCATGGGCGCGGCAGTCATAGGCGCCGCGGTCATGGGCGCCGCGGTCATCGGCGCGTGGGCGCCGGACTCTGCCAGCGCCGTGCCGCACGGCGCGCTCAAGGAAACGATCAGTAATAGCCTGGCGCGCATGGAAGGGTCTGGTCCGTGGGTCAACGCAGCGATTATCGCGTCAACGGTGCCGCTTGCGCAGCGTGTCGGTCAGTTCGGCCAGGCCGAGCCCGCGGGCGCGCAGGAGCACGAGCAAGTGGAACACCAGGTCGGCCGACTCGCCGAGCAGGGCGGCATCGTCCTCAACGACGCCCGCGAGCGCCGTCTCGACACCCTCCTCGCCTACTTTCTGGGCAATGCGACGGGCACCGGCCTCAAACAGGGTCGTGGTGTAGCTGCCGGCCGGCCGCTGGCGATCGCGCTCGGCCACCAGTGCGTCAAGCTCGGCCAGGAAGTTTGCCGGCGCATCGGGGAAGCAACTGGCGCGGCCGAGGTGGCAGGTCGGGCCACGGGGCGTCGCCTGCACGAGCAATGTATCCGCATCGCAATCGGCCACCACTGACACAAGATCGAGCCAATGGCCGCTGGTTTCGCCCTTAGTCCACAACTTGCCGCGACTGCGCGAATGAAAGCTCACGTGGCCGCTGGCGAAGGTGGCCTCAAGCGCCTCGCGATCCATGTAGCCGAGCATCAGCACGCGACCGGTCGCCGCATCCTGGACGATGGCGGGCAGCAGGCCGTCGCATTTGGCCCAATCCAGGCTGTCGCCCAGCGCCTGCGCCGCCTGTGCGTCCAGGGCGGGCGTTCGCGCATCCGCGCTGGTCAAGCTTGTGCCTGTCGTGCCTGCGTTTGTGGTGCCTGCGTTTGTCGGGTCTGCCTGGCTCATCTCAGCGTACCTTGATGCCCTGCGCGCGCAGGTCGGCCTTGAGCCGGGGAATGGGAAGGATACCCTCGTGGAAGACGCTCGCTGCCAGCGCCGCATCCACGTCGGCCTCGATAAAGGCGGCGGCAAAATGCGCCGACTCGCCGGCGCCGCCGGACGCAACCAGCGGCACCTCGCAGACCGCACGCGCAGCGCGCAATTGCTCAAGATCGTAACCGCGTCGCACACCGTCCGAGCCCATGCAATTGAGTACGATCTCGCCTGCGCCAAGCTGCTGGACTTGGGCAATCCAGTCAAGCGTGCGTAGCGGCAGCGACTGGGTGCGCGCTGGATCACCGGCATTGCGCCGCACGTGCCAGTCACCGTCGGCATCGCGCAAGCTGTCCACGCCGACCACCACGCATTGCACGCCGAAGGCCTCGGCCAGCTCCGCCACCAGGGCCGGGCGTTCGAGCGCGGGGGTATTCACCGACACCTTGTCGGCACCACTGCCGAGCACGCGTCGGGCCTGCTCGACCGAACGGATGCCACCGGCGACGCAGAAGGGAATATCAATGAGCCGGGCGATGCGATCCACCCAGCCGACATCCAGGTCGCGGCCCTGCGGGCTCGCGCCAATGTCATAGAACACCAGTTCATCGGCACCTTCATCGCGATAACGCGCGGCCAGGTCTTCAATCGCGCCGACAATGACGTGATCGCGGAAACGCACGCCCTTGACCACCTGGCCATCGCGCACATCCAGGCAGGGAATGATACGGCGGGTCAGCATGCCAGGGCCTCGTCGAGATCGAGCCGGCCTTCGAGCAGTGCGCGGCCAAGGATGGCGACTGCGGCGCCCGCCTCGCGCGCCGCACGCACATCGGCGGCATCGCGCACGCCGCCCGAGGCCTGGATCCGCAATTGCGGCCAGTCCCTGGATAACTGTCGATACAGGTCAAGGTTGAAGCCCGACAACATGCCGTCGCGGGCAATGTCCGTGCACAGCAGGTGGCGCAGGCCAGCATCGGCGTAGCGCGCAAGCAGTTCGGGCAAGCTTGCATCGCTGCCGCTGGTCCAGCCGGAGACCGGCAGACGCCACGCGCCTTCTGCATCCTGGCGCGCATCCATGGCCAGGGTGATGTGCTCGGCACCATGGTCGGCGATCCAGCACGACACGCGTTGGGGTTCGCGCACCGCCAACGTGCCGATCACGACGCGTTCGACGCCCAGAGCGAGCAACTCCGCAACCTGGGCTTGATCGCGGATGCCGCCGCCAGTCTGCAGGCGCAAACCGGTGTCGCTGCGCAGGCGCCGCAGCAGGGGCTGCAGGGTGTAGCCGCCGGTCTTTGCCGCGTCCAGGTCCACCACGTGCAGCCAGCGCGCGCCACGGGCCTCCCAGGCCTGTGCAAGGGCCACCGGGTCGCCATCGAACACGGTCTGCCGCGCGTAATCGCCCTGCGCCAGGCGCACCACGCGCCCGCCGCGCAGGTCGATCGCGGGAACGACGTCGAAATGGGTCTGCTCGCGCGCAGGTGCCGGCGCCGTGGTCGGGATGCTCATGCACAGACAGCCAGGAAATTTTCCAGCAAACGCGCGCCGGCGGTCGATGAGCGCTCGGGATGGAACTGCGCACCCGAGACCCGGCCGCGCGACACGACGGCGGCGAATTGCTGCCCGTGGCCGCAGCTGGCAAGGGTGTTTTCGTCTGTGGCCGCCGCGTAGCTATGCACGAAATAGACGTTCTCGCCGTCCATCCCCTGCACCAGCGGATGTGCACCACCTGCCTGCAACTGGTTCCAGCCCATGTGCGGGATGCGCACGCCCGGTGACGCCAGCAGCTTGCGCACGCGGCCCGGCAGCAGGCCGAGGCATTCGGTGTCGCCCTCCTCCGAGCCCTCGTACAGCAACTGCATGCCGATACAGATGCCAAGCAGTGGCTGGGTTGTTGTCGGGATGAGTTGGTCCAGGCCATTCTCGCGCAGCCGCGCCATCGCACTGGCGGCAGCGCCAACGCCAGGCAAGACCAGGTGCGTTGCCTGCGCGATGACGGCGGGATCGTGGCTCACCGGTGCATCCACGCCCAGGCGTGCGAACGCGGCCTGCACGGAGCCGAGGTTGGCGCCACCGGAATCCAGCAGCACGACGCGGCGACTGGCATGACTCACAGGATGCCCTTGGTGCTCGGCAGTTCGCTGCCTTCACGTGCGATTGCAAGGCGCAAGGCGCGAGCCACAGCCTTGAAGCAGGCCTCGACCATGTGGTGCGTGTTCTCGCCGCGCACCCACAGCTGCAGGTTCATGCCAGCGGCATCACACAGGGAACGGAAGAAGTGCGGCACCAATTCGGTCGGCAGGCCGCCCACCTCGTTGCGCGGGAACTCGCCCTCGAACGTGAAGTACGCGCGCCCGGACAGATCCAGCCGCGCACCCGCACTGGCTTCATCCATTGGCAGATCGAAGCCGTAGCGGCCGATACCGCGCTTGTCACCCAGTGCCTTGCGTAGCGCCTCGCCAAGCGCGAGCGCACTGTCCTCGACGGTGTGGTGTTCGTCGATG
>JBKJMY010000242.1:0-5962 GCA_046596115.1 Arenimonas sp. | reverse complement strand
CATCGAGCAGGTAGACACGGATCATTTGCCGCCTCGTTCGCTTGGCTGTTCTGCGACCCTACCAGTGGGGTGCCACCGCAACAATCCGGATTCTCCGCGCGCAAGTGTAGGAAATTTCCTCCCGACGTCACTGCGTGCCGCGGCCGCCGTATTCCCGAGCACGTCCAGCAGCCGGGTACGCCGCACGTTCCACCGGCTTGCGCTCCCCGTTAGAATGGCTGCCGGGGAGAGGTGGCCGAGTGGTTTATGGCAGCAGTCTTGAAAACTGCCGGACCCTTAAAAGTCCCGTGGGTTCGAATCCCACCCTCTCCGCCAATTTTCAACTGCGCTGCCGCGACACATCGTGGATGCGGTCGAAACTCATCGCCGCCAGCTCGCGCTCAGTCTTGGTGACCCACTGCGCGTGGCTTGCCGTATGTCGGCAAACCATGCAGGTCAGCAGCGAAGCAGGGTCCGGCACACGCGCCGACATCGGGTGCTCGCTTCCGCAGTGCGAACAGATCAGGACCAGGGGATGCATGCAGGCGGCGCCGGGGGAGTGTCCGTCGGGGTTACGCAGTCCGGCGGAGTTTCCGGCCAACGTCGCCATTGCACACTCATCAGCTGGCCGACTTCATCGGTCGCGTGGCTTGTGCATTTCCGTGCACAGCAAGCGATTGGCCTCGATCAGCGGCGGCAGCCGCTCGGCGAGGAAATCAATGAACACGCGTACCGCCGGCAACAGGCCGCGCCGCGACGGAAATACCGCATGGAAAATGCCCTGGGGCAGGCGCCAATCCGGCACCACGACTTCGAGTTCGCCGCGACGCACCGAGTCCGCGCAGTTTGACTCGGGCAGCAGCGCGATGCCCAATCCAGCGCGCGCCGCAGCGATCAGCAGCGGGAAATCATGGGTCATCAGGATCGGCCGCAGCTCGACTTTTTCCACCGCGCCTCCGGGCCCATGCAGGGTCCAGCGCTGTCGCGCCTCGTCTTCGCTCATGCTCAGGGTCGCGTGTCCCGCCAGGTCCGCCGGCAGCAACGGACGGCCCCGCCGTTGCAGATAGGCAGGGCTTGCGACCAGCAACTCATTGGCCTCGCCGAAACGGCGCAGCACCAACTCACCGTCGGCGTCCAGTTGCGTGCGCACCCGCAGGGCGATATCGAAGCCCTCGGGAATCAGGTCAACGCGGCGATTGGAAACGTGCAACTGGATCCGGACATGCTCGTACGTTGCCAGGAATTCGGGCAACAGCTGGGCGAGCAGGTCCTGGGCGACGGACACCGGTGCGCTGACCCGCACCAGTCCGCGCGGCTCGGAGCTGACCTGTTCAACCGCATCGCGTGCTGCCTGCGCCTCGGCCAGCATGCCCTGCGCATGGCGATAGACGCTCTGCCCCACATCGGTGACGGCGAACTTGCGAGTCGAGCGCTGCAGCAGCCGCACGCCCAGGTCAGCCTCGAGCTGGCTGACGCGCCGACTCAGGCGCGACTTCGGAATACCCAGGGCGCGCTCGGCCGCGGCATAGCCGCCGTGATCCACCACGATCGCGAAAAATTGCAGGTCGTTGAGGTCCGGACCGTTCATGCTTCGCGCCCGGGTTGCATCAGGCGATCCGCTCGAGACCGGCAAGATACGGCCGCAACGCTGCGGGAACTTCGATCGATCCGTCTTCGAGCTGGTAATTTTCCATCACCGCCACCAGCGCGCGACCAACCGCCACGCCGGAGCCATTGAGTGTGTGCACCAACTCGGGCTTGCCGGTCGCCGGATTGCGCCAACGCGCCTGCATGCGCCTGGCCTGGAAGTCGCCGCAATTGGAAATCGAGCTGATCTCGCGATACGCATCCTGGCCCGGAAGCCAGACTTCGAGGTCGTAGGTCCTGGTCGCCGCAAAGCCCATGTCGCCGCTGCACAGCAGCATGCGCCGGTATGGCAATCCCAGCCGTTCGAGAACGGTCTCTGCATGCGAGGTCATGGCCTCATGCGCGGCATCGCTCTGGTCCGGACGGGTGATCGCGACCAGTTCGACTTTCTCGAACTGATGCTGGCGGATCATGCCGCGCACGTCCTTGCCATAGCTGCCTGCCTCGGCGCGGAAACACGGCGTCAGCGCGGTCAGGAACATCGGCAACGCGGCATCCTCGACGATCTCGTCTCGCACCAGGTTGCTCAGCGGCACTTCGGCAGTCGGGATCAGGTAGCGCTTGTTCTCACCGACTTCAGTGCGGAACAGGTCTTCCTCGAACTTCGGCAAATTGCCCGTGCCACGCAACGACTCGGCGTTGACCAGAAGCGGCACGTTGCATTCGCCATAGCCGTGTTCGCGCACATGCAGGTCGATCATGAATTGCCCGAGCGCCCGATGCAGGCTCGCAAGGCCGCCACGCATCACGGTGAAGCGCGATCCCGACAACTTGGCACCGGCCTCCGCATCCAGCCAGCCATTGCGCTCGCCCAATGCGACGTGGTCGCGCACGGCAAAGTCGAAGCTGCGCGGATTGCCGACGCGCTTGACCTCGACGTTGTGCGACTCGTTGCGCCCGACGGGCACGCTGTCCTGCGGCAGGTTCGGCACGCCCAGGGCGATAGTTTCGATCTGGGCACGGATGCTTTCCAGGCGCGCTTCCGACGCCTTGAGTTCGTCGGCGACGCCAGCCACTTCCGCCATCAGCGCGGACACATCCTCGCCCTTGCCCTTGGCCTGGCCAATTGCCTTGGATCGGGTATTACGCAGGTTCTGCAGTTCCTGGGTGCGGCCCTGGATCGCCTTGCGCTCGGCCTCCAGCGACTCCAGTGCGGCGACATCCAGGTCAAAGCCGCGGCTGGCCGCGAGGCGCACGGCGGTGTCGGCCAGTTGGCCGCGCAATAACGACGGATCGAGCATGATGGTTCCGGAAATGAAACGGGACGCGGAATTATCGCCGCGTCCCGCCGGTTTCCGCAACGATCTCAGGCGTTGCCGCGCGTCAGCCGCGTAGCAAGGTGCCTGCGCGCGCGCCCAGCCAGACCAGCAGGAATCCTCCTGCCAGGCTCAACGCCAGGTAACCGCCATAAGTGCCGAGGCGGCCACTGCGCGCATACAACAAGCTTTCCAGCATCAGCGCAGAGAACGTGGTCAGAGCGCCGAGCACGCCCACGATCAGGAAGGCCCGCCAATACAGTGCTGCGGGCCCGCGACCCTCAAGCCATGCGACCAGGAAGCCGGCAGCGAATGCACCCGTCAGGTTGGCTGCGAGCGTGCCCCAGGGCAGGCCCTGGCCGATCCGCGCCAGCAACCAGCCGCCGATCAGATGCCGCATGCCCGCGCCCAGGGCGCCACCGAGCATGACCAGGCCCAACAGCGACCAGTTCACTTTCGCGTTCCCCGCGCCTGCAAGCGTGCGGCGCGAAGCGCATCGAGTTTTTCCTTGAGCCGCAGTTCCATGCCCCGCTCCACCGGCCGGTAATAGGTGCGATCGCCGATCGCATCGGGAAATGCCACCTGCCCGAGGGCAACGCCGCCTTCGGCATCGTGATCGTACTGGTAGCCGCTGCCGTAGCCGAGTTCTTTCATCAACTTCGTCGGCGCATTGCGCAGATGCATCGGCACATCCTGTGATCCGAATTCACGCACGTCCGCCTTCGCTTCGCCGAACGCGACGTAGCCTGCGTTGGACTTTGCACAGGTCGCCAGGTAGATGACCACCTGGGCCAGCGCCAGGTCGCCCTCCGGGCTGCCCATGCGATCGTAGGTATCCCAGGACTCCAGTGCCATCTGCAGGGCGCGTGGATCGGCAAGGCCAATGTCTTCCACGGCCATCCGGGTCAGCCGGCGCGCCAGGTAATGCGGATCGCAGCCGCCATCAAGCATGCGTGCAAACCAGTACAGCGCCGCGTCTGGATCGGAACTGCGCACCGACTTGTGCAGGGCGGAAATCTGATCGTAAAACTGCTCGCCCTGTTTGTCGAAGCGTCGGGTGCGGTCGGCCAGCACCTGCACCAGCGTGGCGTCGGTCACCTCGCCGCCCTCCTCGCCCAGCGCGAGCTCGGCGGCAATCTCCAGCAAGGTCAGTGCGCGCCGCACGTCGCCATCGGCTGCCTGCGCGATCAGCGCGAGCTTGTCGTCGGAGACGCGCAGCCCCTGGCCACCCAGTCCGCGCGGTGCATCCTCGAGCGCCCGATGCAGCGCGGCGACGATATCCGTCGGCGATACCGATTCCATCACGTGCACGCGGCAGCGCGACAGCAGCGCTGAATTCAGCTCGAAACTCGGGTTCTCGGTGGTCGCACCGACGAACAGGATCGACCCGCGCTCGATGTGCGGCAGGAACGCATCCTGCTGGCTCTTGTTGAAGCGGTGCACCTCGTCCACGAACAGGACAGTGCGTTCGCCCTGCTCGAACGCGGCCTGGGCCTCGGCCAACACGATGCGCACCTCGGGCAGGCCGGACAACACGGCGGAAATGGCCCGGAACCGCGCATCGGCATATTTGGCCAGCAGCAGCGCCAGCGTGGTCTTGCCGCAACCCGGCGGACCCCACAGCACCATCGAGTGCACGTGCCCTGATTCGATTGCGCGGCGCAGTGCCGTACCGGGTGCAACAAGGCGGCGCTGACCGACGATTTCATCAAGCGTCCCGGGCCGCATCCGCTCCGCGAGCGGTTTGAGCCCCTCGGGCGCCTGGAACAACGGGACGGTGGGATTACGGGACTTGCGCACAGGTTGATTCTAGCCGGCCGCGCCCGCTGCGCCGCTTCAGTTCTTCAGCGGGGTGACCTGGGCGTGCTCCACCGGCGTGCCGACCACATCAGTGCCCTTCGGCGGGATGAAACGGAAGGTGCCGGCTGGGAACTTCGGATTGCGCTGCCAGGGGCTGAAGCCGATCACCGTGCGTTGTCCGAGGTTGTCGAACAGCTCCATCCGCACCAGGCCGGCACTGCCGAAGCCGAGTCGGGCTTTCTGGAACGGTGCGTCGTCGATCTTCTTGGGCACCAGCGCAAGCCAGCCCAGGCCGCCCGACGTGCCTTCCTCGGCCACCTTGTAGCGGCGATCCAGTTCGGTTGGGTCGATCAGTACCGACAGGGGGCTGTCCTGCTCCTCAAGGCTCTGCGGGCGCACGGTGACCTGTTCCAGGTCCGGGTCATAGATCCAGATCTGGTCGCCATCGGCAACGATCAATTGCTCGGCGGGCTTGAGGTACTCCCAGCGAAACTGGCGTGGCGCAGACAGCTTGACGCTGCCCGAGCTGTGTTCGGACGGGCGGCCATTCGGGTCATAGACGCGCTGATCAAAGCGCCCCTGCAGGCCGCTCAGGTTGCGGCTGAAGGCAGTCAGTTGGTCGCGCGGACCGGCAAAGGCAGACTGGCTGGCCAGCACCGCAGCGGCTGCCAACAGGAGGCGAAAGGAAGGCTTCATTCGAAATTCCAGGCAAAACACATGGAACGTAGTCTGCCGCAGCTTGGATGAACGGTCGCCGGTCGCCTGCGCGATCAGTTGCGCGGCGGCGGCGGCGCCAGCACGCTGCGGTCGCCATTGGTCTCTTGCGCCGATACCACGCCCGCGGCCTGCATCGCTTCCACCAGGCGCGCGGCGCGGTTGTAGCCGATCTTGAGGCGCCGCTGGACGCCGGAAATCGAGGCGCGGCGGGTTTCGGTGACGATCTTCACCGCTTCGTCGTACAGCGGATCGGACTCGTCGCCCGCACCGCCCGACTCCGGCAAGCCAGTCGGGCCAACTACCACGCCCTCGCCCATGGTCTGCACGTCTTCCAGCACGCCGTTGAGGTAGTCGGTGCCGCCACCGTGCTGCTTGAGATGGGCGACTACGCGGTGCACTTCCTCGTCGCTGACGAAGGCGCCGTGGATGCGCTCCGGCATCGCCGTGCCCGGCGGCAGATACAGCATGTCGCCCATGCCGAGCAGGGTTTCTGCGCCGGACTGGTCCAGGATGGTGCGCGAGTCGATCTTGCTGGAGACCTGGAACGCAATGCGGGTCGGAAT
>JBKJMY010000260.1:0-3308 GCA_046596115.1 Arenimonas sp. | reverse complement strand
TCGGCAGTGAGCACCTGCACGAACACCACCTCGCGCCGCGCCGCAGCCAGGCGCTCGAGCAAGGCAATCGGCGATGGCTTCGACGACGGCATGATTGCCTTGCTCGAGCGCTTGGCTGCGGCGCGGCGCGAGGTGGTGTTCGTGCAGGTGCTCACTGCCGACGAGCGCGATTTTCCATTCGATGGCGGCCGCCGATTCGTGGATCCGGAAAGCGGCGCGGAACTGGTCGCCGACGGCCCGGCGTCGCGCGCGGATTGGCTGGCCTCCTTCGCTGAGGCCCGCCGTGTACTTGATGCGCGACTGGACGCTGCCGGTATTCGCCACGCGGTGGCGTGGCTGGATCGGCCGCTTGACGAGCCGCTGCGCGCGCTGTTCCCTGCGCGCGGTGGCCGCATGTTGCCGACCCCGTTATGAGTCTGGTCCTGCTGCTGCCCATCGGCCTGGCGGCGGGCGCGGCGTTGGCCGTACCGCTGCTCTTGCACCTGCAACGCGCCACCGAATCCACGCGCGTGGACTTTGCCGCCTTGCGCTGGCTGCGTGCGCGCCGGCGGCCACGGCATCGGCTGCGTCTGCGCGAATGGTTGCTGCTGTTGTTGCGCCTGCTGCTGGTCGCGCTGCTCGCGCTATTGCTGGCGCAACCGGCGTGGATCGACCGCGACGCACGCGCGGCGCGCGTGTTCGTTGCGCCGGGCGTGTCGCCCGTGGACGTACAGACGGTGATCGCGAATCTGCCCGGGGCGACGGTTGTGCGCTGGCTCGCGCCAGGCTTTCCCGCGCTCGATGCGCTGCGCAGCGACGCTGTCGGGTCTGCGCCAGGCGCGGAGCAGGCATCACGCGCCGCGACGGCAACACGCCCTCTCGCCAGCCTGCTGCGCGAAGCCGACGCAGGCACGCCTCCGGGCGCGCGACTGCTCGTGCTGGTGCCGCCAGTGATGGATGGCGCGGATGCCGAACGACCGCGCCTGTCGCATCCGGTGGATTGGCGTGTTGTATCGTCGGCACTGCCGCCGCCCACGCTGCAAGCAAGCCCATCCACCCTCGCGCCGCCGATGCTGCGCGTGCGTTTTGACGGCGAGCCGCCGGAGGCAGTGCGCTACCTGCGCGCCTCGGCCCTGGCCTGGCAGGCGACGCCGGGAACATCGCCGGCGTTCGATGCGGCGGCGATTGCCGCCGCCGCCGCTGCACCTGCGCTTGGTGACTGGATGGTGTGGCTCGGCCCAGGCCCTGCACCACAGGCACTGCAGGACTGGGTGCGCGCCGGCGGTCGATTGCTGGTCGCGTCCGCGCCAACACGCCCCGACAGCGCGAGCCGCGCGCAGCCCGGTCTCGCGGTCACCGATCATACGGACTCTGCTCATACGGACCCCGCGCATACGGACCCTGGTAATACCAACACCAGTCTCGCCGATGCGAAGGCTGCGGTCGCATGGCGGCGCAGCGACGGTCAGGTGCTGGCGCGCGTGCGCGCCGTCGGCCGTGGCCGGGAAATCACGCTGTCCGTCCCGCTGACAACGGATGCATTGCCTGAGTTGTTCGACGCCGGGTTCCCGCGGGTATTGCGCGGCTTGTTTGAAGGCGCCACACCGGCGCCGACCCGCGCGCCGGCATCGGCGCTGCGCCCGCGCCTGGGTGGATCGCAATTCCCGCCACGCCCCGACGCGCTGGCGCCGTGGCTGGCCTTGCTGGTGGCATGGGTGTTCGCCTGCGAGCGACTGGTCGCCACGCGTCGCGGACGCGAGGCCGACGCATGAGTGGCGCATCGACGCTGCGCGGATTGCGCGCCCAGGCGCGTCGGCGTGCACAGTGGATCGCGATGCTGGCGTGGTTGCCGTGGCTGCTGCCCGCCGTGGTCCTCGAGCGGCTGTCTGCAAGGCAGGTCGGATTGGTTGCATGGGTCGTGCTGCTGTTGCCCTTCGCCGGCCTGGGTTGGTCGTTGTGGCGCGCACAGGTGCGGATTGACGATGCGTGGATTGCGCGCGGCCTGGACGCCCAGCGTCGTGACCTGGAAGACAGCAGCGCGCTGCTGCATGCTTCGCCCGACGCACTGCCACCGCTGGCCCGGTTGCAACGCACGCGCATCGCGCAGCGACTGGCGCAATCACCGCCGCCAGACTTGCGGCCGCGCTGGCCACGCTGGTTGCCCGCGAGCGCCGCCGCCGCGATCGCCGTTGCGCTGCTGCCCGTCTTCGCGACGTCACTCGCGCAACTGGTTCGACGCGAACCGCCGCCGGCCGCGACAGTGCGCCCCGCCGCGGCGCCAGGGCAGCGCCTGACGCAGATCGCGCTGGAGGTGACGCCACCCGCCTACACCGGGTTGCCGATCACGCGCGGCACATCGTTGGACGCGCGCGTTCCAGACGGCGCGCAACTGCGCTGGACGATGCGGCTGGCCCGTCCTGCACAGGTGTTGGCGTTGGAATTCCACGATGGCAGGATGTTGACGTTGCTGCATCGCGACGGCGAATGGACTGGCACGCAGAACCTGGACCGCGACAGCATCTATCGCATCCTGGTCGATGGCAGCATGGTCGATGGCAGCATGCTCGATGGCAGCATGCTCGATGGCGGCCGGTGGCATCGGTTGGTGTTGCGTCGCGACCGCGCGCCACAGGTGCAGATCCGCCTGCCCGAGCACAACCTCACCGTGCTCGATCGTGCGCAGACCGGCTGGGACCTACTGGTCGAAGCGAGCGACGACTATGGCTTGGGCCCGGCGCGACTGGAACTGACGCTGGCGCAAGGCACCGGCGAAAACATCGCGGTAAGCAAGCGCACGCTTGCACTGTCGGGCAGCGGTGATGCGCGCGCGCGCCGCTACCGCCGGCGCGTTGACCTGGCCGCGCTTGGATTTGCGGTGGGCGATGACCTGGTAATGCGCGTGCTGGTTGACGATGCACGCGCGCCGATGCCGCAGACCACGCGCAGCGCCGGCTACATCCTGCGCTGGCCGGCGCCTGCGCCGGCGCAGGCCAGCGGCGCGCAAGGACTGGTCAAGCGCACCTTGCCGGCGTATTTCCGCAGCCAGCGACAGATCATCATCGACACCGAGGCCTTGCTCGCCGAGCGTCCGCGGCTGTCCGCGCCGGTGCTCGAGTCACGCTCGGATGCAATCGGCGTGGACCAGCGCATCCTGCGCCTGCGCTACGGCCAGTTCCTGGGTGAGGAATCCGAAGGCCAGCGCAAGCTGATGCCCACCAATGATGCCGAAGACATTGCCGCCCACGACCAGGCCGAACAGGCCGGTCACACCGGAGACCAGGAGAGCAAGCAAGCCGACGCAGCAGCCGCCATGCCCGCCGATGACCACG